>DATJUL010000100.1:0-17634 GCA_035502295.1 Allostellaceae bacterium
CCCACGCGCTACTCACCCGTGCGCCACTCCCGCCGGGCGAACCCGGCGAGCGTTCGACTTGCATGTGTTAAGCATGCCGCCAGCGTTCGTTCTGAGCCAGGATCAAACTCTCATGTTCAATCCGCACCCGCCCCCCGCACAAGAAGGACGAATGCTCCAAGGGCCTCACAACGCTTCCACTCTCGCGACAGCGCCCGCACCACCCACGGTACGCGCCCCACCGCGACCGCGCAGGCGCCGCTCAACCCCGAGCCGCCGCCCGCGCATCCCTTCCTCTCCCCACTATGTCAATCAACATACCCCGCGACAACGACAGCCCGATTCGGGGCCCCTCGCCGCGGGGACCCGGCATATAGGCCTTTGGCCCCCTAGCGTCAACGCTCTTTTTTTCAAAGATGTGACACCCCAGACGGCGGCGTCGCGATCGCTCAGGCGGCAGCCCGCGCTGCGGCGCCGTCGCGGTCGAGCAGCGGGCCGAGGCGCGGCATGACCTCGTCGCCAAAGAGCCGCATCGAGCGTTCGAGGAGGTCGTAAGGCAGTTGCCCGAGCTTGAAGATCAGCGTCAGCCCCAAGAGGTCGAGCTGACCGGCGAGGCGCAGAATGCCGTTCGCCACCGTCTCCGGGCTGCCGAGCAGCACCATGTCGTGCGCGAGGATTTCGTCAAAGCTCATGGCATGCAGCATCGGCGCCTGGCGCCGCCAGAAATCGTAACTGTCGGGCAGGCTGCCGCCGCGGGTGAACTGCGTGTAGCGGTTCCACAAATCCCAGTATTGCAGGAGATAAGGCGGCGCCTCGGCGCGGGCGCGAGCGTCGGTTTCGGCAACGTAGATTTCGCGCATCAGATAGAGCCGCGGCCGCGGCGTGTGGCCGTGCGCCGTCTGCACCTCGCGGTAGAGCGCCGCGTCGCGCCGCGCCTGCTCGGGCAACGAGTCGATCTGCGCGAAGGGGATGTCGTGCGCGGCCGCCCAGCGCAGCGACTCCTCGCTCTGGGCGCTGGCCAGGAACGGCGGGTGCGGCCGTTGCACGAGCGGCGGCGACAATGGCGCGTCTTTATGGAGGGTCCAGTATTTGCCGTGGTGGGTGAAGTTCTCGTCGGCGAAGAGGCGGCGGATCAGGTCGAACGACTCCAGAAACATCTCGCGCGATTGCTGCTGGTCGACGCCGAACGCGGCAAATTCCGGCGGGCGCAAGCCCCGCCCGAGGCCGAGATCGAGCCGGCCACCGGTCAAATTGTCGAGCATTGCCGCCTCGGATGCGACGCGCAGCGGATGATGGAACGGCAGGATGTTGACCATGTTGGCAAAGCGGATGCGGCACGTCGTGCGCGAAGCGGCGGCGATCAAGAGGTTGGGAGATGGCGCCGGGCCGTTCGGCAACAGGTGATGCTCGAAAAACCAGACCTGGTTGATGCCGATGCGCTCGGCGAGTTCGACCTCCTCGATCTGCCGGCGGTAGAGTTCGGGCGTCCCGACATTGTCGCGCTGCGTTGTCGTCGACCAGATCGCCAGTTTCATCGCCGCGTCCTCCTGATGCGAAGGCGCGATCAGCTATGCCCGTGCGCCGTCTTCCAGGCTTCGAAATCGCGTTTCGCGTCGTCGTTGGCGCCGGGGAAGAGGCCGAGCAGCGAGCGGCCCTTGGCGACTTCCTCTTCGCAGAATTCGTCATAGAGCGTCGTCGCCAGCGCCTCCTCGGCGACCGCATCGACGATGTCGGGCGGGATCACGACGACCCCGTCCGTGTCGCCGACGATGACGTCGCCGGGATAGACCGCGACCCCGCCACAGGCGATCGGCAGGCCGAGATCGACGGGCTGATGCACGATGCCGGAGGGCGGCGAGGAGGCGCGGCGGTGATAGGCGACGAGGCCGGTCTTGGCGACGCCCTCGCTGTCGCGCAAGCCGCCGTCGGTGACGATGCCGGCGCAGCCGCGCGCCGCGAGGCGGCCGCAATAGATGTCGCCGGCCGAGGCGGCGCGCGGGTCACCGCGCGAGTCGACGACCAGCA
The DNA here is from genome assembly GCA_035502295.1 of Allostellaceae bacterium. Lineage (GTDB taxonomy): Bacteria > Pseudomonadota > Alphaproteobacteria > ATCC43930 > CGMCC-115725 > DATARH01. The sequence goes on from DATJUL010000100.1 coordinate 2,005, forward strand.
CATGGCCGGGCGGGCAGCCCTCCATCGCCTGCTGCTGGATCGGGCCGGCCGCGGGGCTGCGCGCCTTGTCCTCCCGCGCCGGGATGAAGCGCATCGTATAGGCGAGGCCGACGAGCCGCCCCTGGCCCGAACGTACCGGCCACACCTCCTGCAGGAACATGTTCTTGAAGCCGCGCCGGCTCAGGATGCCGGTCAGCGTCGAGGTCGCGACGCGGGTCAGCGCCGCGCGGGTCTTCGGGGACAATTCGGGCATTTGCTTCACTCCCTCAGCAAGCTTCGCCGGGCTTGAAGGCCTATGTTCAGGTCGTCATGCCCGGACTCGATCCGGGCATCTGCGTGCCACTTTCCGGATGGCCCGGTCAATCCCCGGATCAAAGTCCGGGGGCGGCCATGACGGATCGGGGGTGATTCGATCTAACGCGATACCGCTTTAGCTAATTAAGACCGATGGAACATCGTCAGGATCATGTCGCTGGCGCTGGCGCCATTCAGCACGATGAACGAGCCCAGCGCGAGCAACGCGATGAGCAGCAGGATGACCGGAGCAAAGATGGCGAGGGCGAGGATCCCCAACACGATCGCCGTCAAGCCCGCCAGCGCCTGGACCAAGGCCGAGCCGGCCATGATTTCGCCGGCCAGCCGTTGCGCGTGCTCATCGCTGTAGGTGAGGGCGACCTTGAACCCGGTCAACCGCGAGGTGGCGTTGGTGCTCAGCACCAGAGCGCCCCCCAGCCCGATCACGCCGATCGCCTCGCGCGACTCCGGGCGCGGCCGCCGGCGCGCGCCGGGAAACCCCAGGCGCCTCTTGCAACGGCCGGGCGAAGTTCTTATTTTGTTCGAGCGAAACCATGACCGCCGACGGAGACGGGGATTTCCCTGCTGAATCGCGAAAAATTCCCTGTTAGCAGGGAATTCGGCCAGCGCTTAGGGCGCATATGCGGAGCGTCATTCGCCATTTGGTTGGCGGAATTCGCTGCGCTCCTCCGCCCTGCGGTTCCGGTCGCCTGCCGCACCCAACCGATTGTCATTGCGAGCCGCGCAGCGACGACGCAATCTCGATGGCGGCACGGGATTGCTTCGCTGTGCTCGCAATGACGATGAAAGACATTGCCAACACCGGCATGAACCCGACCCGCGAATGGGCGATCGGCGAATTGCGCCGGATCGTGCTGGCGGCGCTCGGCGAGCGGGCGGCCGCGGTGTGGTTGTTCGGCTCTTGCGCGCGCGGCGAGGTTTTGCGGCACAGCGACATCGACGTCGCGATCCTGCCGCGCGACGAGCTCCCGCCCGGGTTCTTCTCGGAGCTGATCGAGCAGATCGAGGAGAGTTCGATCCCGTACGATGTCGATGTCGTCGATCTGCGGCAAGCAGCGCCGGCGCTGGTCGATGAGGTTCGCCGCGAGGGCGTGCAATGGAAAAGTTAGAGTGGCGCATCGGCCAGGCGTCGGCGGCGCTGGCGACGTTGGACGAGCTTGTTGCTAAAAGCGGCCGCACGCCGGTTGAGCGCGACGGCGCCGTGCTGCGGCTGATCTATTCTTACGAAGCGGTTTGGAAGGTTTGTCAGAAGCTTCTCGCGGCCTTGGAGAACGTCAGCGCCGCATCGCCGAACGCAACGATCCGCGCGGCTCGCGCGCTGGGCTGGCTGTCGGATGCGGATGCCCAGGCCGCGATCAAGCTTGGCGAAGCGCGTAACCTCGCGGTTCACATGTATCGCGAGGATGTCGGCAGGCAGATCGAGGAGCGCCTTGCCGAGCATGCCGCGCTGCTCCATCGCTGGCTCGATGCGATGAAAGCGCGCGCCGACGAATAAAATTCCGTTGCGGGTCATAGGCCCCCTGCGGCATGGCCCGTCCGCGCCATTGTCGTGTAGCATGATCCCGGCAAACAGCCGGGCCGGGGTGTGGCGATGTCGATCACGTCGGAAGACTATCTTGCGCGGGTGCGCGCGCTGCTGCCGGCGGTCCGGGAGCGCGTCGCCCGCGCCGAACAGTTGCGCCGCCTGCCGGACGAGACCTTCGCCGAGTTCCAGGAGGCGGGCCTCTTCCGCGCCGTGCAGCCGAAGCGCTGGGAGGGCTTCGAGCTCGACCCGGCGACGTTCTACCAGGCGATCGTCGAAGTCAGCGCGGTGTGCGCCTCGACCGGCTGGCTCCTCGGCGTCGTCGGGGTGCACAACTGGCACCTCGCGCTGTTCCCGCCGCAGGCGCAGCACGATATCTGGGGCGAGGATACCAGCACGCAGCTGTCAACCTCGCTGGCGCCGACCGGCACGGTCGAGCGCGCCCGCGGCGGCTTTCAGGTCAGCGGCCGCTGGTCGTTTTCGAGCGGCTGCGACTATTGCCAATGGGTCGCGCTGGGCGGCGTCGCGCCGGCGCAAGAGGAGGGCGCGCCGCCCGACGCGCGCGTCTTTCTGCTGCCGCGCCGGGATTACCGCATCGACGACAACTGGCATGTCGTCGGGCTGTGCGGCACCGGCAGCAAGGACATCGTCGTCGAGGGCGCGTTTGTGCCGGACTACCGCACGCACTCCTACCGCGACGCGTTTCATATGCGCAATCCTGGCGCCGCGCTCAACGACGGGCCGCTCTATCGCATCCCGTTCGGCACGATGTTTCCGAATTCGGTTTCGTCGCCGGCGATCGGCGTCGCGCTGGGCGCGCTGGCGGCGTTCCGCGAAGGGGCGCAGGCGCGCACCAATCTGCGCGACAATTCGAAGCTCGCCGAAGACCCGGTCATGCAATTGCGCCTGGCGGAATCGGCGGCCGAGATCGACGGCGCCTACCACCGCATCCGCGACAATTTTCGCGAGGCGTATGAACTCGCGTGCGCCGGCAAGGAAATCCCGCTGGAGCGGCGGGCGCGCTATCGCTGGGATTTCGCCAAGGCGGTCGATTGGAGCCTCAGGGCGGTCAACCGGCTGATGGAAGCCTCGGGCGGCCGCGCCGTTTTTATCGACAATCCGGTCTCGCGCGCCTGGCGCGACGTGCACGCGATCCGCGCCCACGCCGCCAACAACCTGGAGCGCGCTGCGGCCGTGTTCGGCCGCTCCGAATTCGGATTGCCGCCGACCGATATCCGGTTTTAGACCAGGAGGGTCCGATGGTCGCGCTGACATCCGTCGTGCATTTCAGCATCCCGGTCAGCGACATCGAAAAGAGCACGCGGTTCTACACCGATATCGTCGGCTGCCGGCATCTCCAGACGGTCGGCCACGGCACGATGAGCTTTCTCGACGCGGCGGGCACCTGCCTGATCCTCGTCAAACGCGCGCCGCCGATCAACCCGCGCCCCGAGGACCACGGCGGTGTGCATCATTCCTTCGCGGTCGCGGATTACAAGGCGGCGCTCGATCATCTGCGCGCGCACGGCGTTGCGATCACGTTCGAGGAGGACCGCCAGGGCGGCGTCGTCAACGGTCCGCGCGCCTATTTCCACGACCCCGACGGCACGGTCCTCGAATTCATCGACCTGACGAGCTACGCCGGCGCGCGGTGATTGGGGACATTTTCGCCGGGATTGCGTCGTCGCTGCGCTCTTCGCAATGACCGTACTCTTCAGCTGTCATTGCGAGCGAAGCAAAGCAATCCCGTTGGGATGAACCGCAAGGGAGGACGAGAATGGCCAAGAAGCCTTATGTCATCGCGCTCGAAGAGCATTACCAGGATGCCGAGGTCAAGGCGTTGGGCGGCGGCCCCGGCGCCGGCGGTGGGATCGTCGAACGGCTCGACGATCTCGGCGCGTTGCGCCTCAAGGAGATGGACGAGGCCGGCATCGATCTGCAGGTGTTGTCGCACTCGATCCCCGGTTTGCAGGCGATCGACGCCGAGGCCGGGCCGCCTCTCGCGCGCCGCGTCAACGACCGGCTACATCAGGCGGTGCAGCGTCATCCCCAGCGCTTCTCGGCCTTTGCCGTGCTGCCGACCGCCAACCCGCGCGAAGCGGCCGACGAATTGGAGCGCGCCGTGACCCGGCTCGGCTTCAAGGGTGCGCTGGTCAACGGCATGACTGGGGGCGTCTTCCACGACGACAAGCGCTTCTGGCCGATCTGGGAGCGCGCCGCAAAGCTCGACGTGCCGATCTACATCCATCCGGCGCTGCCGCATAAGGCGGTCATCGATGTCTATTACAAGGATTACGCCGAAGCGCATCCCGGGCTGTTGCGCGCCGCCTGGGGGTTTACGGTCGAGACCGCGACGCAGGGCCTGCGCTTTGTGCTGTCGGGCGTGTTCGACGCCCATCCCGGCCTCAAGATCATCTTGGGGCACATGGGCGAGGGGCTGCCGTTTCTGTTATGGCGCATCAGCCACGGCCTGCGCGGCAGCATGAAGGAGAAGACGTTCCGCGGCATCTTCTGCGAGCATTTCTGGATCACGACGAGCGGCTTCTTTTCCGACCAGGCGCTCCTCTGCTGCATGAGCGAGATGGGCATCGACCGCATCCTGTTTTCGGTCGATTACCCGTTTGCCGAAAACCCGCCCGGCACCGAATGGCTGAAGACGCTGCCCTTGGGCCCCGAGGACACCGAGAAACTGTGCCACGGCAACGCCCGCCGGCTGTTGAAGCTGTAGAGGCGCCGTGGCCTACGACCGCGACAACGTCTTCGCGCGCATCCTGCGCGGCGAATTGCCGTGCACGAAAGTATACGAGGACACATCTTCGGCGGCCGCGATCTCGGCCCGATGCTGCGCCGCCCACGCTGAACGCGAAGGCGCCGTACCGCGTGGTTCAAGGATGTCGCGAACCTCGCCGGCGGCATGCTGCGCTGGCGCGCCGAGGGTCACCAGGTCGACGGCGGCAGCGGCTGGCGCCGGCTCAGGCCAGCGCGCCGAAATAGGCGGCGACCTCCACCATCCGGTTCGAGAAACCCCACTCGTTGTCGTACCACGACAACACGCGCACAAAGCGCTTGTCCAAGACCTGGGTCTGCGTCACGTCGAAGGTCGAAGAGTGCGGGTCGTGGTTGAAGTCGACCGAGACGGTCGGCGCCTTGTTGATGCCGAGGATGCCCTTGAGGCGGTTCGACCGCGCCGCCTCTTCCATCAACGAATTGACTTCGTCCGGCGTTGTCTCGCGCGCCGCGTCGAAGGTCAGATCGATCAGCGACACGTTGGCGGTCGGGACGCGGATCGCGGTGCCGTCGAGCTTGCCCTTGAGTTCCGGCAGGACGAGGCCGATCGCGCGCGCGGCGCCGGTCGAGGTCGGGATCATCGCCAGCGCGGCGGCGCGGGCGCGGCGCAAATCGCTGTGCAGCGTATCCTGCAGGCTCTGGTCGCCGGTATAGGAGTGCACCGTCGTCATAAAGCCGCGCTCGATGCCGACGCCCTTGTGCAGCACATAGGCCACCGGCGCGAGGCAATTGGTCGTACATGAGCCGTTGGAGATGACCGCGTGCTGCGGCGACAGATTTTCGTGGTTGACGCCCATGACGACGGTAAAATCGGCACCGTCGGCTGGGGCCGAGATGATGACCTTCCGGGCGCCGGCTGCGAGGTGCTTCGCGGCCGCCTCGCGCTTGGTGAAGATGCCGGTACATTCGAGCGCGACATCGACGCCCAACTCTTTCCACGGCAGTTTTGCCGGATCGCGCTCTGCCGTGACGCGCACTTTCCCGCGCCCGGCGTCGAGCCAATTGTCGCCGGTCGCGACATCGTGCGCGAAACGCCCGTGCACGCTGTCGTAGCGCAACAGATGCGCGTTGGTTTCGACGGGGCCGAGATCATTGACGCCGACCACTTCGATCTCGCGGCTGGCATGCTCCATCGCTGCGCGAAAGACCAGACGGCCGATGCGGCCGAACCCGTTGATCGCAACCCGTACCGCCATGGCACATTCCTCCAGCGAAATGTTCTTTTTTCAGCTTAAACCAGAATGCGCCGGTGCGTGAAGCGGGCGGCGCGGAGCCGCCTTCTATTCCGATCGGAAGCCGGCAACGATCCACGGCAGAACAACGAGCGCGACGGCGGCGAGGACGATCTCGGTGCGCGGCGTGAATGGCGACGGCGGCGGCGGCTCATTTTCCCACCGGGGCGCCACGATGATATAGCCGCAGGTCCAGAACACCAGCCACAACGCGATCAGGCCCATCGCGAGCCGCAGGCAGCCGCGGCGCCAGTTCACCGCGCCGCGCGCCGTGCAGCCGGCGCGACAGCCGGGTTGCGCCCTCCGCTCAGACCAGCGCGCGGGCGGCTTCGACGACCTTTTCCGGCGTGATGCCGAAATGCGGGTAAAGCGCTTCGATCGGCGCCGAGGCGCCAAAGCCGTGCATGCCGACAAACGCCGAGCGCTCGCCGAGCCAGCGGTCCCACCCGAACGATATCGCTGCCTCGACGCCGACCCGCGGCGCGGTACCGAGGACCTGCCGGCGGTAATCCTCCGGCTCTTTCTCGAACAGTTCCCAACACGGCATCGAGACGACCGCGGCGCGGACGCCGTCTTCCGCCAGCTTCTCGCGCGCCACCATCGCCAGCGACACTTCCGAGCCGCTCGCCAGCAGCGTCACGTCCCGCGCGCCGCTAGCCTCGGCCAGCACATAGGCGCCGCGTGCCGAGCGATTGTCGCCGCCGGCCTCGGTCCGCAGCAGCGGCAAACCCTGGCGGGTCAAGGCGAGGATCGACGGGGCGCGGCGGTGCTGCAATGCCAGTGCCCAGCATTCGGCGGTCTCGATCGCATCGGCGGGGCGAAACACCAGCAATTGCGGAATTGCCCTGAGCGCCGCCAAATGCTCGACCGGCTGGTGCGTCGGGCCGTCCTCGCCAAGGCCGATCGAATCGTGCGTCATGACAAAGACGACGCGTGTTTCCATCAACGCCGCGAGGCGGATCGCCGGCCGGCAGTAATCGGTGAAGCACATGAACGTGCCGCCATAGGGAATGAGGCCGCCATGCACCGACACGCCGTTCATCGCCGTCGCCATGCCGTGCTCGCGCACGCCGTAGCGCATGTAGCGGCCGGCGAAGTCGCCCGGCTTCACATCCGTCAAACCCTTGGCCCGCGTATTGTTCGACGGCGTCAGGTCGGCCGAGCCGCCGAGCAGTTCCGGGACCGCGGCAACCAGCGCGTCGAGCACCTCGCCGGAGGCTTGCCGCGTTGCCAGCTTCGCGTTCTTGGCACGGAAATTGTCGCAGACCTTGGCGATCACCGCGGCAAAATCCGCCGGCAATTCGCCCTTCTGGCGGCGCATGAATTCGGCCCGCCGATCGGGCGCCGCGGCGGCCAGCCGCTGTTCCCAGGCCGCGCGCACCCCAGCGCCGCGGGCGCCGATCGCGCGCCATTCGGCCCGGATGTCGTCGGGCACGACGAACGGCCCGTATTCCCAGCCGAGCCGCTCCTTGGCGCCTTTGATCTCCTCGGCGCCGAGCGGGCTGCCGTGCGCCCCGGCGGTGCCGGCCTTGGTCGGCGCGCCGTAGGCGATGATCGTGCGGCAGGCGATCAAGTTCGGCCGGTCGCTGGCCTGGGCGCGCCGGATCGCGGCGGCGATCTCGTCGTGGTTTACGCCGTCGACGCGCTCGGCCGCCCAGCCGTAGGCGCGGAACCGCATCAGCACGTCATCGGAAAACGACAGCGAGGTCGGGCCGTCGATCGTGATCGAATTATCGTCGTAGAGGACGATGATCTTGTTGAGCCTGAGATGCCCGGCCAGCGACAGCGCCTCGTGGCTGATGCCCTCCTCCAGGCAGCCGTCGCCGCAGAAGACGTAGGTGTAATGATCGACGAGGTCGCTGCCGAATTCGGCGGCGAGGTGGCGCTCGGCCACGGCCATGCCGACCGAATTGGCGATACCCTGGCCCAGGGGCCCGGTCGTCGTCTCGATGCCGGTGGCGAGGCCGCGCTCGGGGTGGCCGGCGGTGCGGCTGCCGAGCTGGCGGAAGTGCTTCAGCTCGTCGAGCGTCATGTCAGGATAGCCGGTCAGATGCAAGAGCGCGTACAGCAGCATCGAGCCGTGCCCGTTCGACAGGACGAAGCGATCGCGGTCCGGCCAATCCGGCGCGAGCGGGTCGAACCGCAGAAATTGGTCGAACAGCACGGCCGCGATATCGGCCATGCCCATCGGCATGCCCGGATGGCCGGATTTCGCGTTTTCCACCGCGTCCATTGCGAGCGCCCTGATTGCGTTCGCCATGCGGCGCAGCCTGGGGTTGACAGGCGGGGGGAGGGGAGCAGCCGATGCGTTCATGGCCGCCAATTTACCTGTTCCGCGCACCCTTCGCAATGCCGCGACGATGCCCGGCTCGACGAAAGGCGGTCCGGCAGGCCCTCGACGCGCCGCGCCGATCGGCCCGCACGCAGCGCTGGACGCCGGTCGTCGGGTTCTGCGACGATCCTGCCGCAATCGATTGGGGAGGCTCGCGATGCCGAAAATAGCTGCCGAACGTCTGGAAGACATCGGTCGCGCGCTGTTCGTCGCGGCGGGAGTGGCCGGCGAAGAGGCGGCGCTCGTCATGCGCCACATCGTCGGCGCCAACCTGGTCGGCCACGATTCGCACGGGGTCATCCAGATCCCGACCTATATCGAGCGCATCAAGGCCGGCCACATCGTCCCCGGCGCGCCGTGGGAGATCGTCCGCGAATCGTCGACGACGACGGTCGTCGACGGCCATTGGGGGTTCGGCTACGTCGCCAACGAGCGGGCGATGCGGCTGACGATCGACAAGGCCGAAAAGGCGAACGTCGCCGCCGCGACGGTGTTTCGCCAGGGCCATATCGGCCGGTTGTCGAGCTATACGCAGATGGCGGCCAGGGCCGGCATGATCGGCCTCATCACGGCCGACAGCGGGCGCTCGCCAAAGGCGGTGGCGCCGTTCGGCGGGCGCGAGGCGCGGCTCGGCACCAACCCCATCTCGATCGCGATCCCGTCCGATCTGGAAGGTCCGCTCTATCTCGACATGGCGACCTCGGCCGCCGCCGCCGGCAAGATTGCGCTCGCCGTGGCGCGCGGCGAAGAAGTGCCGGACGGCTGGGTCATCGGCGCCGACGGGCGGCCGACCAACGACCCGCGGCAATTGCGCCAGGGCGGCGCGCTGTTGCCGCTGGGCGGCCCCGACGGCGGCTACAAGGGCACCGGGCTCGCCGTCATGGTCGAGATATTGTGCGGCCTGTTGACCGGCCTCGGGTTTGGCGTCGAGCCGACCGGCCGGCACAATGACGGCTGCTTCATGGCGGTGTTCAAGGTGGCGGCGTTCCGCCCGCTGGCCGAGTTCAAGAAGGATGTCGGCGACTTCATCCGCTATCTGACGGAGACGCCGCCGGCCGAGGGGTCGCCGGGCGTGCTCTATCCCGGCGAGATTGAGCACCGCCGCGAAGCGGAGCGCCGCGCCGACGGCATCGAGGTCGAAGACCAGACGTGGTACAGGCTGCGCGCGCTCGCCGAGGAATACGGCTTGACCGACCGGCTCGGCTTTGGCGATGTCGAGTGATCCCGGTCAGCGGTGACGGGCGAGAAACTCGGCGCGCGCCAGGACGCGGCCCAATGCCAGGCGCTGCCGCACGCTGAGCGGGTGATGTGCGCCGAGCGCCAGGAGGTCGCTCGGCAGACCGTTGTCCGCGAGCAGCTGCCGCCGGCGCCACAGCAATTCGTCGAGGCCCGTCCCGTCGAGCGTCCAATGGCGCACCGGGCCGGAATCGATATGGATGAAGCCGGAGCGGGGATACCAGCCGACGCCGCCCCGCCGCATCGCGCGCGCCGCCTGCATCGCCGTCTCGATGCGATCGACCCGGATGTCGAGGGCGCGGCCATAAAGGTGCTGGCTGTTGTCGGCGACGCCGAACATCGTGCGCGCCAGCATGCGGTTGGTCGCCGGGGTGCGGTAGGCCGACAGGATGGTCGCTCGGCCCGCGCCCACCGCCGCCATGACCGCAGCAAGAAAATCGAGGACCGCCGGGTCGATCGCAATCTCCGCGCCGCAATGAAAGTCGCGCAGGAAGTGCGACAGTTCGGCCATCGCCGCCGGGATCGGCCCCTTCTCGTCGCGGTAGGGGCCGGCGAAGCTCTCGCGCGTGTTCGGGTTGTAGAGGCTGAGCCGGCGCAGCGGCAACGGCAGCGGTTGCGCCGCGGCATCAGCCGGCCGGGCCGCTGCCAGCCCGCCGCACAGCGCGAGAAAAAGCCGCCGGTCCATCGCCCCCCATTGTGAAGCAACGGGGCGGCAACGCAAACAACGCCGTCGTCCGGGAGTGCGAACGCCGCTGCCGCCCGCAGCGTCGCATACCGGCGCATGCACGTGCGCGGCCGATGCCTTGTCGCGATTGGCATGTTGTGACAAAATGTAAACCGCGAGGCGCACTGCAGTTGCGGCGAAATTCATGTCGGACTCGACGGAGATGTCGCACCACCCCGCCGCCACGGCGGCGGATCGCTGACGCGTAGGCCGCCGCGTGACCGCCAAGCTGCGATCCCGCGTGCGCTCCCTGCCGGCGCCGCGCTTCGCCGATGCGGAGCTGCTGGCCGAGCTGCGGCGGCTGCGCGTCTTGGCCGCGGTGGCCGACACGGTCACTCGCGACCTGTCGCTCGACCGTCAGCTGCCGCGCCTCATTGCGCTGATCGCCGAGGCGCTCGACGCCGAGCGCGCGACGCTGTTTCTGTTTGACCGCGACAGCGGCGAGCTGTTCTCGCGCGTCCTGTCGGGCGACGGTATTACCGAAATCCGCATTCCCTCGTCCGCCGGCATTGCCGGCGCGGTGTTCACGGCGGGCGTCGCCGAAATCATCCCAGACGCCTATCAGGACCCGCGTTTCCACCAGGAGACCGACCGGCAAACCGGCTACCGCACCCGCACCATTCTGTGCGTGCCGCTGGTCAACCGCGACGGCGAAACGGTCGGCGTGACGCAGGTGCTGAACAAGCGCGGCGCTGCATTCGGCGACGATGACCTCTCCCTCGTCGAGGCGATCAACCGTCATGCTGCCAGTTCCCTCGAACAGGCCTTGCTCGTCGAGCGATTGGAACAGGCGCAGCGCGAAGAAATCGAGCTGTTGACGATCGCCGAGGCGATCTCGACCGAGTTGCACCTCGACGTCTTGTTCGCCCGCATCATGGCGGCGGCGACGCAGCTGCTGAATGCCGAGCGCTCGTCGCTGTTCCTTTACGACGCGGCGCAGGACGAATTGTGGTCGCGGGTCGCCGAGGGGACCGGACAGAAGGAGATCCGCATACCGGCGCGGGCGGGCATTGCCGGCGCCGCCTTTGCCGGCGGCGACGTCCTGGTGATACCCGACGCCTATGCCGACCCGCGCTTCAACCGCGCCGTCGATCGCGCCTCCGGCTACCGGACACGCAATATTCTGGCGGTGCCGATCGCCGATCGGGGCGGCGAACGGCTCGGCGTCGTGCAGATTCTCAACAAGCGCGGCGGCGGGTTCACCACGCTCGACATTCGCCGGGCCAAGGCATTCTGCGCCCAGATCGCGATCGCGATCCAAAACGCGCAACTGTTCGCCGACGTGCTGGCGCTGAAGAACTATAACGAAAGCATCCTGAAATCGCTGTCGAACGGCGTCATCACGCTCGATCACGACCTCAACATCGTCAAGGTCAACGAGGCCGCCGAGCGCATTCTGGCCATGCCAGCGGCCGAATTGATGAACCGCGCGGCAGCCCAGGTGTTCGGCAACCGCAACCCGTGGGTCACCCGCAGCCTCGAGTATGTGCGTTCGATGGGCACGTCGGATTATCACGCCGACACCGATTTCGCGTTGCCCGACGGCGCGAGCGCGGCCATCAACTTGACCGCGGCGCCGCTGTTCGAGACCGAGGGCAAGCCGATCGGCTGCATGCTCGTGCTGGAAGACATCACCCGCGAAAAGCGCGTGCGCAACACGATGGCGCGCTACGTCGCCAAGGAAGTGGTCGATCAGCTGCTCGCCAGCGGCCAGGATTTTCTCGACGGCAACGCGCACGTCGCCACCGTCCTGTTCTCCGATATCCGGCGCTTCACGACGCTGGCCGAGGCGATGACGCCGCAGCAGACGGTGACCATGCTGAACGAATATTTCACCAGCATGGTCGAGGTCGTGTTTCAGCACGGCGGCATGCTCGACAAGTATATCGGCGACGCGATCATGGCGGTGTTCGGCACCGCGGTCGGCAGCGCGGCCGACGCCGACAACGCGCTCGCCGTCGCCACCGAGATGATCCGTGAACTCGAACGGTTCAATCAGCGCCGGCTGCAAGGTTCGCTCGAACCGATCCAGATCGGCGTCGGCGTCGCGACCGGCGAGGTGTTGGCCGGGTCGCTCGGCTCGCGGCGCCGGCTCGAATACACCGTGATCGGCGACAATGTGAACTTGGCCGCCCGGCTCGAAAGCGCCAACAAGCATTACGGCACGACTGTGCTGCTCGCCGCCTCGACGGTAGAAGCGCTGCGGTCGCGGGCGGTGTTGCGGCGCCTCGACTTCATCCAGGTCAAGGGCAAGGTGCACCCGACGCTCGCCTATGAGTCGCTCGCCCATTACGATCCCGAGAAATTTCCCCGCCTGCCGCAGCTGATCAGCGCCTATGAAGCCGGCCTCGGCTGCTATCAGCGGCGCGATTGGGCGACGGCAATCGGGCATTTCGGCGCGGCGCTGGACGTGGCGCCGAGCGATCAGCCGTCGAAAATCTTCATCGACCGCTGCTGCTACTACCGCGACAACCCGCCGGCGGACGATTGGAACGGCGTGTGGATCATGGCCGACAAATAGCCGGTCAGTCGGTGCGCGCGCCCGCGCCGGCGAGACGCACGCCGGCAAAATCGGCGGCGGCCGGGCCCCCGAGGACGAAGCGGCGCCAAGTCTCGGGATGCGCCATAGCGACGCGCGGCGGGGCGCCGTCGAGCGACATCCAGCGCGAGCGGTAGAACGCCGTGACGCCAAGCGCGAGGCGCAGAGCGCGGTGCCGCGGCGGCCCCGAGAGGCCGAATGCCGACCACGGAATGAACGCCTTCAGGATCACCCGCGGCTGATCGAGCGCGGTGCCGAAATAGCGCGTGACCGCGCCGGGCACGGCATCGCACCGGTCGGTGACGGCATAGCGGCACGCCCGGACGGCAAAGGTCAGTTTCTCCTCGTCCGTCGCGGTGCGCACGACCTTCGTCGGCACGACGCGCAGTTCGATGCGGCGAGCGCCGCCGCCGGCGTCGATGCCGAGAGCGATGCGAAAGGCCTCCGAGCGCGGGAACGGCGTGATCCGGCCGAGCAGGTCGGGATCGTAATAATCCATCGAAATCGTTGCCAGATCGAGGCCGCTTCGATCCCACGTCAGATACAAATCGCCGAAATCGACCTCGCCCGGCTTGGGCGTCAGCGCGATCAGCGAGGCGGCTTTCGGCCAATCGGCGAGGCTTTCCTCGGTCGGCTCGATGTCGGCCCACGGCAGGACGCGGCCGGCGCCGGCATATCGCGCGCCGCGGTGCCGGCCGATCTGTGCCAGCGTCCGGCGGTTGCTCGCTGCCAGCGCCTGCACGAGCCGGCGATAGGGGCGGTCGTTGTCATCGACGAGGCCGAAATCGTAGTCCTCGCCGTCGGCCCGTCCGCCCGGCGGCTCGTCGGCATACTGAAACCAATGGACCCCGATCACGTCGGGTTGCGCCGCCAAGAGGCGCGCCGCGCGGCCGGCGCCAAGCGCCCGCGCGGCCTGCGTCGCTACCGTCATCAGATGGCCGGTGCGGTTGCGGTTGTTGCTGATGCGGGCGTGTGCCTTGTCGTGCGGCTCGCCGGTGCGGTCGAGATTGCCTGAACGGTTCTGTTTCGCGGCGAAGAACCATTCGGTAACGAGCACCGGCCTGCCGCCGCTCAATTGCGCGAGACCTTTGAAGAAATAGGGCGCGATCCAGCCGTCGGCCGAATCGACATTGTAGTTGACCGAGATTGCATCGACATACGGCGCCATCGCGCGCACCGCATCCGGGTCGTAATAGATCGGCAACCGGTCGCCGAGATAGAGCGCGCCCGGATCCGCCCGGCGCAGCGCGTTCCGCATCAGCCGGTAATATTGGCCGGCGACGATGAAGGTCCAGCGGCGGACGACGCGGATGCCGTGTCCGCCCGGCCGCAGATGCGGCGCGATGCGGCGGCGCAGCAGATCGGCGAAGCTCGCGGTCCCCGGCGCCGGCACGAAATCGCGCGTGAACGCGCGCCAGTCGTCGTGATAGCGCGCCCGCAACAGCGCGATCAGCCGGCGCTTTGTGTAATTGTCGGGGGGGAAGCCGAGATAGGCGGTGAACAGCGGCCCGTTCCACCAGCCGATCTCGTTGTCGGAGAAATAGCCGATGCGCAACGGGTTGCCCCGATAGGGCGCGACCGCTTCGGCCGCGGCGCGGTCGAGCTGCGGCACCAGCGCCGGATCGAACGGATCGGTCCACACGATGTTGAGCCGGCGGCCAAGCTCGAGTTCGGGCGTGCTCGGCAGGCCGATTTCGCCCGGCGGCAGGGACCAGGCGCCGGCCGTATTGAAGCCCCAGCCGACAAGCCGCCGCCGCGCGACCGCCGCCCACGCCGCCAGGCTTTTGGCAAAACGCTGCCAGCGATAGGCGCGCGGCGACCGGCTGACGCTCGCCGTCCCGCCATCGATGACGTTGACGCCGAGCGAGAAAAACCGCCGACCGCATGGGGTCAGCAGCACCGGCCCGGAAGCGGTCCGCGCAATCGACCACCGGGACGGCGAGCCGGGCCGAAAATCGGTGCAGGCTGCTGCCGGCGATGCCGCGACCGCCAGCGCCAGCCCAATTGCGACGGCGCTCGTCGCGCGCCGCAGATGCCCCATGCGCCGGTCAGGCGTCCTGCCACACCGGCGGGCGCTTCGCGAGAAAGGCGTCGATCCCTTCCGCCGCATCCTTTGCCAGCATGTTGCGGGTCATGACCTCGGCGGCATAGCGATAGGCGTCGGCGAGGCCGAGTTCGGCCTGGGCATAGAACGCCTCCTTGCCGATCGCCAGCGTCAAGGCAGATTTGCCGGCGATGCGGCGGGCCAGCGCCGTCGTCGCCGCGGTCAGTTCGGCGCGCGGCACGACCCGATTGACGAGACCCAGCGACCGCGCGGTCGCGGCATCGACGAGTTCGCCGGTCAGCAGCATCTCCATCGCCGCCTTGCGGCCGACCGCGCGCGTCAGCGCGACCATCGGGGTCGAGCAGAACAGGCCGATATTGACCCCCGGCGTGGCAAACCGCGCCTCCTCGGCCGCGACCGCGAGATCGCAGGTGGCAACGAGCTGACAGCCGGCCGCCGTCGCGATGCCGTGCACCTCGGCGATGACCGGCTTCGGCAGCCGCACGATCTGCAGCATCAACTCGCTGCATTGAGCGAAAATGCGCTCATAGACGGCGCGGCTCGGGTCGGCGCGCAGCTCGCGCAAATCGTGCCCGGCGCAAAAGGCCGGCCCGGCGCCGGCGATGACCACGACGCGGCATGCCGCATCGGCGGCCGCGCGTTCGAGCGCCCGGCCGAGCGCCGTCATCAGCGCCGCCGACAGCGCGTTGCGCGCCGCCGGGCGGTTGAGCGTCAAGCGCCAGACGCCGGCCTCGCAAGCCGCCGACAGCAGCGGCTCGCTCGCAACCTGCACCGCGTCCATCGTCGCGGCCCTCCGCAAAGTCGATCCCGGCGCGCATTGTAGGCGTCAACGCGGCCTGCGCGAGTGGTATTATTATACCTCGCCTGCAAGCTTGTTG
>DATJUL010000101.1:0-12205 GCA_035502295.1 Allostellaceae bacterium
GTTGGATCCCTGCATCGACTCGAGGATGTCGTCGGCCGCCTCCTCGGCCGCGGCGCGGCCGACATCGGGTCGCGCGCCGGCGCCGAGGCCGCGCGTCACGCCGATGCCGAGCTGGATTTTGCGCGGCGCCGCCGACAACGACAGCGCCTGCGCATCGGTGTTGCAGGCGATGAAGTCGCAGCCGACGAGTTCCGCGCGTATCATGTTGTTGATGGCATTGCCGCCGGCGCCGCCCACCCCGATGACGGTGATGCGCGGCTTCAGCTCCTGCTCGTCCTTCGGGATGCTGAGATTGATCATAAATGTCACCCTCCACGCCGCGCGGCTGTTTTGGCTACGCCTGTGTTTTACGGTGCCAACCCCTTCGTCGCGATCGGCCGCCGTGCGCGACCGGCCGGGCGGTGCCGCCATCCCCTGACGACCAACCCGGTGCGACGATTTCGCCATCCGACGACGTACCCGAACCGGACAAAGAATCCAAGCGGACTCACAGATATTCGCGCATCCATTGCCCCACTCGGCCGAACATCCCGCGGGGCGCGAGACGGCGCCGCGGCGGCGATTCGGCATGCTCGGAAACCGCGAACAACAGGAGGCCGGCCGCGGTCGAAAACGCCGGCCCGTGCGTCGCCTCGGCCAAGCCCGTGATGCGCTGCGGACGGCCGATCCTGACCTGCTTGTCGAGAATCGTCGCAGCCATCTCGCGCGCCCCGTGCAGCTGGCAGGCGCCGCCGGTCAAGACGACGCGGCGGCCCGCGATCTTGTCGCAGCCGCTCGCTTCCAGCCGGCTCTGCACGAGTTCGAAGGTCTCTTCGAGGCGCGGCGCGATGATGCGGACCAGGTACGATTTCGGCACGTGGTTGACGTGGCCGTCCTCCTCCTCGCCGAGCTGCGGCACCGCGATCGTTTCGCGCTCGTCGAGCGTCGCCGAAAGAGCACTGCCGAACAGCGCCTTCAGCCGCTCGGCATGGGCGAGCGGGGTCGACAGGCCGCGCGCAATGTCGTTCGTCACGTGCATGCCGCCGACCGGCACCGCGTCGGCATAAATCAGATTGCCGCCGAAAAATACGCCGATCGAGGTCGTCCCGCCGCCCATGTCGATGAGCGTGACGCCGAGGTTCATTTCGTCCCCGACGAGGCAGGCGAGGCCGGCGGCGTAGGGGCTGACGACCAGCGCCTCCGCTTCCAGATGGGCGCGGCCGATCGCGGCGCTGTGGTTGCGGACGCCGGCGGTCGCGGCGGTAACGATGTGCATGTTGACGCCGAGACGCTCGCCGACCATGCCGCGCGGATCGAGAATGCCGCGGCTGTCGTCGATCGAGAAGCCGACAGGGATTGAATGGACGACTTGCCGGTCGGCGCCGTCGCGCAGGCGATAGCCGCGCTCCAGCACCTGGCGCAGATCGCCGTCGGCGATTTCGCGCCGGCCAAGCTCGATCTCCGCCTTGACGATGCGCGAGGCGGCGTAGCCTCCCGACAGGTTGACGACGGCGCGCCCGATCGTCTCGCGGGCCATCTGCTCGGCGGCGTGCACGGCGGCGCGGATCGACTCGCCGGCGGCTTCGAGATCGATGACGGTGCCGCCGCGCACCCCCTTGGCGAGCTGGTGGCCGATGCCGAGAACGCGAGGCTCGGCCTCGACGCGGGCGATGAAACAGCAGACCTTTGTCGTGCCGATGTCGAGCGCCGCGATCGTGCTGCCGCGCGGCCGCACCGGCGCGCGGCGCAGCGGCGCAACGGCGCCGTTGACGCCGGCGCGGGCTGGCGGCGCGCTGCTTATCTTCATCGCCGCCGGCCCGCCTGCGCGGTCTTCTTCGCCGTCGCGGCGCCGGCGCCGATCGGCGCCGTGACGCGCAGCACCAGCCGGTCGGAGAGCCGCATATCGACTGCTTCGACATCGCGCTGCAGCAGCCGCGTCGTGCGTTCGAGTTTGGCAAGCCTTGCCCAGGCGGCGGCCGGGTTTTCTTCCGGCAACAGCACGTCGATGCGGCGATCGATACGCACGTCCCACCTTCGGTCGTCGACCCGGATGGCGGCCGTGACCCGCGCGGCCAGGGCCGGCTGCTGCGCCAGAATGGCGAGAAGCGCCGCGGCATTGCGCGCGGCGTCCGCGCCGACCACCGTCGGCAATCGCGCAAAGCGGCTCAGATCCTTGACCGGGATCACCTCGCCGCGGCGGTCGATCAGCTCCTGCCGGCCGTCGTGCTGCCATATCGCCAGCGGGTAGCGCTCGACGAGCCGCACGAACAGCGTCCGCGGCAGGCGCCGCTCGATCGTCGCGGAGCGCACCCACGGCAGCCGTTCCAAGCGCCGCCGTGCCCGGTCGGGATCGACCGCGAAGATCGGCGTGCCGCGGTGGGCGCCGAGCGCCGCCAGGATCGTCGCGGTCTTGGTCGTCGTGCGCCCTTCGACTTCGACATTGCCGACGACGAACCCGAGCGTGGCGCTCGCCGACAGAACGCCGGCCTCGGCTGTCGCGAGCGCGGCACGGCCGGCCGGCAGGTGCGCCAGCGCGACGCCGCCGCAGCAGGCAGCGGCAAGCGTCGCGACGGTCGCCCAGCGCACCGCGCGCCGCAGAGCACCCAACCGGCTTCCGCGCCGCGCGCGCGGCAACGGTTCGGTAACGGGCGCCGCCCGCGTCGGCATCAAACCCCCGCCGGCGCCGGGGCAAACGCTGCGGCGGCCGCAGGTTCGCCGATGCGGCGGATTTCCCACTCGAGGCTGACGCCGAACCGCTCGACGACGCGGCGTCGCACCTCGTCGCCGAGCGCCTCGATGTCGGCCGCCGTCGCAGTGCCAGTGTTGATCAGGAAATTGGCGTGCTTTTCCGACACCGACGCGCCGCCGACGCTGAGGCCGCGGCAGCCGGCCCGGTCGATCAGCTCCCAGGCGCGCCGGCCGGCCGGGTTGGCGAAGGTCGAGCCGCCGGTGCGGGCGCGGATCGGCTGCGACGCCTCGCGGGTCTGCTGGATCACCCTGAGCCGTTCCGCGATCGCCGCCGGCTCGCCGCGGTTGCCGCGGAACGTCGCGCCGGTGACGATCCAATCGGGCGGCATGTCGGAATGACGATAGGCGAGGCCGAGATCGGCGGCAGCAACGCGTTGCACGCGGCCCTGCCGATCGACCGCTTCGGCCGCGACGAGCACATCGTTGAATTCGCTGCCATAGGCGCCGGCGTTGGTGCGAAAGCCGCCGCCCACCGTGCCGGGGATGCCGGACAGGAATTCGACCCCGGCGATGCCGGCCTCCGCCGCCGTCAGCGCCACATTGAGATCGAGCGCGCCGGCGCCGGCGCGGATTTCTGCGTCCTCGGCCGCGATGTCGGCGAAACCGCGGCCGAGCCGCACGACGACGCCCTTCACACCGCCGTCGCGGACCAACAGGTTGGAACCGACACCGATCACCGTGACCGGCACGTCGGCGGGCAGCGCGGCAAGGAAATCGGCAAGGTCGGCCCGGTCGGCCGGGCGGAACAGCACCTCGGCCGGGCCGCCGACGCGAAACCACGTCAAGGGGCCGATCGGCGCGTTCGCGACGAGGCGTCCGCGCGCCGGCGGCAGGCGCGAGATCAGGCCGCTCACGCGACCCGGCTCCTCGCGTCGAGCGATGCCAGATCGGCCGGCAGCGCGTTCGCCCAGTTGGTGATCGATCCGGCGCCGAGGCATACGACAATGTCGCCCGGCTGCGCCAGGTCATGCAGCAGCGGCGCGAGGTCCTCCGGCCGCGGCAGCGCCAGCGCGTTGCGGTGGCCGCGTGCGGCGAGGCCGGCGACCAGTGCGTCGCGCGAGATCCCTTCGATCGGCGCCTCGCCGGCCGGGTAGACATCGGCGACCAGCACGATGTCGGCATTGTTGAAGCAGGTGCAGAAGTCGTCGAACAGACGGGCCAGCCGCGTGTAGCGGTGCGGCTGCACGACCGCGATGACGCGCCGGGCGGCGATGCCGCGCGCCGCTTGCAGCACGGCGGCGATCTCGACCGGATGGTGGGCGTAGTCGTCGACGACCGCGACGCCCTGCCATTCGCCGGCCTTTGTGAAGCGGCGGCGCACGCCGGCGAAATTCTGCAGCGTCGCGCGCACGACGGCGTCGCCGAGGCCCATCTCCTCGGCGATCGCCAGCACGGTCAGCGCGTTCTGCACGTTGTGCTCGCCGAACATCGGCAGGAACAGGTCGGCCAGATGCCGCTCCGCGCCGCTCGCCGGGTCGGCAACGATCGCATCGAAGCGGCTGCCTTCCGGGCCGGGCCGCAGGTTGAGCGCGCGGATGTCGGCCTGCGGGCTGAACCCGTAGGTCAGGATGCGGCGGTCCAAGAGGCGCGGGATCATGCCCTGCACGACCGGATGGTCGAGGCACAAAACCGCGAAGCCGTAGAACGGGATATTGCCGACAAACGTCTCGAACGCCTGCTGCAGCGCGGAAAAATCGCCGTAAAAGTCGAGGTGTTCGGGATCGATGTTGGTGACGACCGCGACCGTCGCCGGCAGGCGCGTGAACGTGCCGTCGCTCTCGTCGGCCTCGACCGCGATCCAATCGCCGGCGCCGAGCCGCGTGTTGGTGCCGTAGGCGTTGATGATGCCGCCGTTGATGACGGTCGGGTCCAGCCCGGCGGTCTCCAACAGCGCGCCGACCATCGAGGTCGTCGTCGTCTTGCCGTGCGTGCCGGCGATCGCGATCGCCCATTTGAGGCGCATCAATTCGGCCAGCATCTCGGCCCGCCGCACGACCGGCAGCCGGCGCGCCCTTGCCGCGGCGATTTCCGGGTTGTCGGGCTTGACCGCCGACGAGACGACGACGACCGCCGCGCCGTCGAGATTGCCGACGGCATGACCGATCGCGACCGGGATGCCGAGGGCCGCGAGCCGGCGGGTGTTGCCGCCCTCGGCGAGATCGCTGCCCTGGACCCGATAGCCGAGATTGTGCAGCACCTCGGCGATGCCGCTCATGCCGATGCCGCCGATCCCGACGAAATGAATGGGGCCGATCGATTCGGGCAGAGATCTCATGCCGCGCGCTCCCGCGGCCCGGCCCGCGACACCAGGTCGAAGACCGCTGCGGCCAGCCGCTCGGCCGCGTCGACGGTGGCGAACCGGCGCGCCGCGTCCGCCGCTCGGCTGAGGCCGGGCGCGTCGCCGAGCCGCGCGGCCAGCGCCTGCGTCAGCAGCGGCACGCTCAACTCCGTCTGCGGCAGGACCCATCCGGCATCGGCCGCGGCAAAGGCGCGGGCATTGGCGAGCTGGTGGTCGTCGGTGGCGAACGGGTAGGGGACCAGGATCGCCGGCCGACCAGCCACCGCCAGCTCCGCCACGGTCGAGGCGCCGGCGCGGCAGATTGCCAGCTGCGCCCGCGCGAGGCGCTGAGGCACGTCGCTGAAGAAGTCGGCAACCTCGGCGGCGATGCCGGCGTCACCGAGCTGGGGTGCGATGCGGTCGCAATCCTCCGGCCGCGCCTGCTGGCTGACATGCAGCGCGCCGCGCAGGTCGGGCGGCAAGGCCGCAAGCGCCGGCGGCACGGTGTCGGCGAAGATGCGCGCGCCCTGGCTGCCGCCGAGGATCACCAGCTCGATCGGCCCGCCCGGCGCCGGCGGACGGTAGGGGATGCCGGCTATGGCGCGGATCGCCGGCCGTACCGGATTGCCGGTGAAGACGGCGCGCGCCTGATCGGCGGCGCGTAATTCGGCGGTCGCCGCGAAGCCGGTCGCGATGCGCCTGACGCGGCGCGCGAGGAGGCGGTTGGCGCGGCCGAGCACAGCGTTCTGCTCGTGCAGCAGGGTCGGACAGCCGAGCTGCGTTGCCGCCAGCATGGTCGGGATCGACGGATAGCCGCCGAAGCCGACGACCGCGTCCGGCCGCAGCCGCCGCAACAGGCGCCGCGCCTGGACGACGCCGAGCGCCATTTCAGCGAGGCCGCAAGCGCTTTGCAGCGCGCCGCCGCCGATTCGCCCGGCCCAGATATGCAGCACCTCTACCCCCGGCACGGCGGCGGCGAACGCGCCGGCCCGCCGGTCGGTGGCGAGATAGACGGTGGCGCCCGCGGCGACGAGCCGCTCGGCCAGCGCCTCGGCCGGAAACAGATGCCCGCCGGTGCCGCCGGCGGCAAGCACGACGGTCAGCCGCGCGGCGGTCACAATTCGCCCCCGGCGAGCCGCCGTCGCGTCAGCGCCAGCAGCATCCCCATGCCGAGCGCCAGCGCCAGCATCGACGAATCGCCATAGGAAATGAACGGCAAGGTCATGCCCTTGGTCGGGATCAGGTGCAAGGTCGAGGCGATGTTGATCGCCGCCTGCAGCCCGAATTCGATCAAGAGGCCCGAGGCGGCCAACATGACAAACAGGTTGCCCTCCTGCATCAGCCGCGAAAAGCCGCGCAGTACGATGAACGCGAAGACCGCAACGACCAGAATGCAGACGATGAGGCCGAATTCTTCACCGGTTACCGCAAAGACGAAATCGGCGTGCGCGTCCGGCAGATGGTCCTTGACCGTGCCTTCGCCGGGACCGCGGCCCCACAGCCCGCCATTGGCGAAGGCTTCGAGCGAGCGGTCGATCTGGTAATTCTCGCCCATTCCGGCGCCCGGGGCGAGAAAGCCGTTGATGCGGGTCGTCACGTGCGGCAGCCACAGATAGGCGGCCGCCAGCCCGCCGACGCCGGCAACGAGGCCGCTCGCGACCCAATAGAGGCGCAGGCCCGCCATGAAGAACTGGGCAAACCACACCGCTGCGACGACAAAAGCCATGCCGAAATCGGGCTGTTGCAGCAGCAGGGCGATGACCGCGACGAACAACCCGAGCGCGATCGCATTACCCGGAAAGCCGGGACGCTCCTGCTGTTCGGCGAACAGCCAGGCGGCGACGATCGCGAAGGTCGGCTTCAGGAATTCCGACGGCTGCAGCGAAAAACCCGGCAGCTCGATCCAGCGCCGCGCGCCTTTGATCTCGGCGCCGACAAAAAACGTCAGCACAACCAGCGCAATGACGACCGCAAAGCCGACGAAGGCGGCGCGCCGGACCGCACGCGGCGACAACAGCGAGGCGGCAAACATGATCACGAGCGCGAGCGGGATTGCCGCCAGCTGACGATCGACGAAATGCCACGGCTGGTAGCCGAGGCGGAGAGCGACCGGCGGGCTTGCCGCCATGCTCATGACCGCGCCGAACCCGATGAGCAGCACCAGCGCGCCGACCGTCCAGCGATCGACGGTCCACCACCAGCGGGCAACCGGCCGGTCGTCGATGCGCGCGAACATCATCGCGGCGGCTCCAGCCGCGCCGCGGCAAGCTTGCGGACGAGCGCGCGGAAGGCGTCGCCGCGCGCTTCGAAATCGGCGAACTGGTCGTAAGAGGCGCAGGCCGGTGACAGCAGCACGACGGCGCCGGGAACGGCGTCGCGGCGCGCCGCCTCGGCTGCCCTCGCAACCGCGGTCGCGAGGTCGCCGCAACAGGTGAATGGGACCGTGTCGGCGAGCGTTGCAGCAAACTCCTCGGTGGCGGCGCCGATCAGAAAGACGTGCCGCAGCCGCCCGAAATGCGCCTTGAGCGACGTGATCCCGCCCGCTTTCGGCAGGCCGCCGGCAATCCAGTAGACCGCCTGATAGCACGCCAGGGCCTTGTCGGCCGCATCGGCGTTGGTCGCCTTGGAATCGTTGACAAAGCCCACGCCGCCCAGCGTCGCGACCAGCTCCTGGCGATGGGCGAGGCCGGGAAACGAGCGAATCGCCTGCGCCGCGGCCGCAGCCGGCACCCCGAGGGCGCGGGCGGTGGCGTAGGCGGCGGCGGCGTTCTGCCAGTTATGCCGACCGGGCAGGCGTTCGGCCTCGGCGAGACTCACCACCAGAACCGGCGTGGTGCCGGTCGCGTCGATCAGCCGTCCGTCGCGCTCGACATAGACCCCGCCCGGCGCGGCTTCGCGCACCGAGACCGGCACGACGCGCGCCCAATCCTTGCGGTGCAGCGTGCTCGCGATGTCCCGCGAGATCGCGTCGTCGATGCCGATGACCGCCGTCGCGTCATTGCGCCGATCGGCGAAGATGCGCCGCTTGGCGGCGATATAGCCGGCCATGCCGCCGTGCCGGTCGAGATGGTCGGGGGTGATGTTGAGCAACACTGCGACGTCGAAGGCGAGCGTCGTCATCAATTCGAGCTGGAACGAGCTGCATTCGAGCACATAAATCTCGTCCGGTCCGAGCGGTGCCAGCGCCAGCGCCGGCGTGCCGAGGTTGCCGCCCAGCTCGGCCCGCTTGCCGGCCGCGGCGAGGATATGGCCGACGAGCGCCGTCGTCGTCGATTTGCCGTTGGTGCCGGTGATGCCGACAAACCTCGCATGCGGCTGCGCGCGGCCCAATAATTCGATGTCGCCGAGGATCTCGGCGCCGGCCGCACGCGCCCGCTCGACCGCCGGATGCGGCTTGGGGAAACGGTGCGGAATGCCGGGCGACAACACGAGCGCGGCGATCCGCTGCCAGTTTGCCGCGGCGAGATCTGCCAGTCGGAATTCGCCTGCCGCGGCCTCGCGCACGGCCGCATTGTCGTCCCACGCGACGATATCCGCGCCGCCGGCGACCAGCGCGCGCGCCGCCGCCCGGCCGGTGCGCGCCAGCCCTAATACCGCGACACGGCGGCCGGCAAATTCGCGCACGACGATCATCGCGGCCTCAGCGCAATTTCAACGTCGCCAGCCCGGCGATTGCCAGGATCACGGCGATGATCCAGAAGCGGATCACGATCTTCGATTCCTCCCACCCCAGCTGCTCGAAATGGTGATGCAGCGGCGCCATGCGAAAGACGCGGCGACCGGTCATCTTGAAATGCCCGACCTGCACGATGACCGAAACGGCCTCGACGACAAACAACCCGCCGATGATCGCCAGCACCAACTCGTGCTTCGTAATCACCGCGATCGTGCCGATCGCGGCGCCGATCGCGAGCGAGCCGGTATCGCCCATGAACACGCTGGCCGGCGGTGCGTTGAACCACAAAAAGCCGAGGCTCGCGCCGACCATCGCGCCGCAAAAGACGCTCAATTCGTCGGCGTGCGGCACGTGGTGCAACTGCAGATAATTGGCGAACACCGCGTTGCCGACAAGATAGGCGATCAGCGCGAAACAGCCCGCGGCGATCATCGCCGGCCCGATCGCCAACCCGTCGAGCCCATCGGTCAGATTGACGGCGTTCGATGCCCCGGTGATGACGAGCACGCCAAACGGTATGAAGAACCATCCGAGGTTCAACAGCACGTTCTTGAGAAACGGCACCGCCAGCGTATTGGCGAGCGGCGCCCGCATGATGAACGCGAGCGCGATGCAGGCGGCGGCGGCCAGCGCCATCTCGATCAGCAGTCTGAGGCGGCCGGAAATGCCGCGATGCGAGCGGCGCGTCAGCTTTTTGTAATCGTCGAGGAACCCGATCAACCCGAACCCGAGCGTCATCGCCAGCACGATCCACACATAAAGGTTGGACAAATCGGCCCACAACAGCGTCGCAATCGTCAGCGACAAGAGGATCAGCGCGCCGCCCATCGTCGGCGTGCCCTTTTTGCGGACGAGATGGCTTTGCGGCCCGTCGGTGCGGATCGGCTGTCCGTCTCCCTGTTTCGATTTGAGCCAGCCGATCATCGGCGGGCCGAATACGAAGCTGATCAACAACGCCGTCAACACCGCTCCGCCGGTGCGAAACGTGATGTAGCGCAGGACATTGAACGCGTGAAACCGGTCCGACAGCGGATACAGGTAATAAAGCATGCGGTCATGATTCTGCGGGCTTCGCGGGCGGACACGGCTGCCGTGCGACAGCACCGGCGCGCCGGAGCGGCCCAGGCATAGCCGCAACGCCGGCGGCCGACAACCGCCGCGCGCTCATGCGGCGTGCTCGACATCGAGCACCGCGCGGGCAACCGCGGCGTCGTCGAACGGCAGAACCTCGGCGCCGACGATCTGCCCGGTTTCGTGGCCCTTCCCGGCGATGACCAGAACGTCGCCGCGGCGCAGATCGCCGACCGCCGCGGCAATCGCGCGGTGTCGGTTGCCGATTTCAACGGCCGCCGGCGCGCCTTGCAGAATGGCGCGGCGAATTGCTGCCGGGTCCTCGCTGCGCGGGTTGTCGTCGGTCACATAGGCGCGGTCCGCGCATTCGGCGGCCACCTTGCCCATTATCGGCCGCTTGCCGCGGTCGCGGTCGCCGCCGGCACCGAACACGACCGCGAGCCGCCCCATGGTATGCGGCCGCAGCGCCTGCAGCAGCGTCTGGAGCGCATCGGGCGTGTGGGCATAATCGACGAAGACCGCGGCTCCGGCTGGCGTCTCGCCGATGAATTGCAGCCGGCCGGGCACGCCGGGCAGGCGCGGCAGCACGGAGAGCGCGTCATCAAGCGCGAGGCCGGTCGCGACGACGAGCCCCAGCGCCGCCAGCACGTTCATCGCCTGGAACGCGCCGACCAGCGGCAGATCGAACGCGTGCTCCGCGCCGAACAGCATTGCCGCGATGCGCTGGCCGAACGGACGCGGCGCGCGGTCGCGCAGCCGCAGATCGGCGCCGGCCGCACTGCCATAGGCGGTGACGCGCTGGTCGCGTGCCCGGCATAAGGCGGCCAGCCGGGCGAATTCGGGGCTGTCGGCATTGAGCACCGCGGCGCCGCCCGGCGGCAGCAGTGCGGCGAACAGCCGCTCCTTGGCGGCGCGGTAGGATGCCATGTCGCCGTGGTAATCGAGGTGATCGCGCGTCAGGTTGGTGAACGCGGCCGCCGCAATCCCGACGCCGTCGAGGCGGAATTGCGCGAGGCCGTGGCTCGATGCTTCGATCGCGGCATGCTCGACGCCGGCGGCGGCAAGCGCCGCGAGGTCGCGGTGCAGTGCCACCGGATCGGGCGTCGTCAACGCGCCCGGCCGGCGGCCCTCCGGCGAGACGAGGCCGAGCGTGCCGAGGCTCGCCGCCCTCCGGCCGGTCGCCGTCCAGATTTCGCGCGTGAAATGGGCGACCGAGGTCTTGCCGTTGGTGCCGGTAACGGCAGCAATCGTCTGCGGCTGGCGCGGGCAGAGGCGGGCGGCGAGGAGCGCGAGACGGCGCTGCGGATTGGTGTCGGCGACGATCGCGATGCGGCGCCGGGTCACGTCATCGAGCGCCAAAGCGGCCGGTTCGTCGGTCAGGATCGCGACGGCCCCCTTTGCCACCGCCTCTTGCGCAAACGCCCGGCCGTCCTGCCGCGTGCCGTGCAGCGCGACGAACAGGAAACCCGGCTGTACCTGCCGCGAATCGGCACTGATCCCGGCAATCTCGGGGTCGTTCGGCAGCGCCGCCCGGTCCTCGCGCGGGCCCGTCAGCTCAGTAAGCCTCAATCTTTTTGCCTTGCAGGCTTTTCGGCGTCAGTTCGGCAACAATCGCAGGCGAAGATGCGTCCACCGGCGCGACCCCCAGAATCGGCGCGATGCGTTCGACGATGCGCTTCGTCGCCGGCACGACGGTCCAGCCGGCGGTGGCATAGCCGTAGCTCGCCTTGGTGCCATGCGGCTCGTCGACCAGCGTGAAGATCGCATATTGCGGGTCGTTCATCGGGAACGCAGCAAAAAAATCCGACACCAGCTTTTTCAGCTCGTAGCGGCCGTGCTTGTTCTTTTCGGCGGTGCCGGTTTTGCCGCCGATCAGATAGCCGGAGCCGCGGGCGAACCGGGCCGTGCCGTATTCGACGACAAGGCGCAGGAGCTGGCGCATCTCCTCGGATGTCTTCGCCGAGATGACCCGCCGGCCGGGCGGCTCGGCGCCGGGGGGCAGCTGCAACAGCGTCGCCGGGTGCAGGATGCCGCCGTTGACGATCGCCGCTCCCGCGGTGATGACGTTGAGCGGGCTGACCGAGAGGCCGTGCCCGAACGCGATCGTCATGACGTTGACCTTGCGCCATGGATTGGGAAAGTGCGGCCTCGCGACGGCATCGAGCTGGATCGGCGCCGGCGACAGGAGGCCGAACCGCTTCAGGTATTCGCGCTGGACATCGGCGCCGGCGGCCAGCGCCTCGCGCGCCGAGCCGATGTTCGATGAATACATGAAGATTTCCGGCACGCTGAGCCAGCGGTGCTTGCCGTGGTAATCGGAAATCGTGAAGCGGCCGATATGGATGTCGTGGCTGGCGTCGAACTCGCTGGTCATCGTCGCGACGCCGGAATCCAGCACCATCGCGGTGTTAAACGTCTTCATGACCGAACCCATCTCGTAATCGCCGAGCGTG
>DATJUL010000102.1:0-6546 GCA_035502295.1 Allostellaceae bacterium
GGCCGGCTGCGGCAGCGCGAGCGGGTCGACGCGCGGCGGCGGCAGGGCCGAGACCAGCTCGGTCGGCGCCTCGCGCGGCGCGGCGCGCGGCGCGGTGTCGGCGCCGGTGGTATGGCGCTGCCCCTTGGGGCTGCCGACATCTTCCGACGCGAGCCGCCCCGGCGCCGGGCGTTTGGTCTCGCGCGGCGGCGGGGGCTTTGTCTCGCGTGGCGGCGCCGGGGGCGGCTTCGGTGGCACGATGACCAGCTCGACCGGGATCGGCGCGGCGACTTTGGCCGGCGCGACGCGCCAGTCGACGAAGAGCGCCGCCGGCAGCAGGTGCAGCGCGATCGAGCCGATCAGCGCGAACGGCAGCAATGATCGCCGGGCGCTGTGCACCGGCCGCTCGGGTTCGCCGGATGTGGCGCGCGCCGGATCGAGCCGTGCCACGCCCTCGGACCCGATGAGACCCGGTATCGTCGCAATCCGCGGCTCCGCCCGAGCGTCGGGCGGTGCCGGCGCCGCGGCGAGAGGCGCGAACGACACCGCCTCTCGTTCGAGTGCCGCGGTCACCCCAGCCTCGCGCGTCAGCCTGCGGCGCCGGAGACCCCGGCAAGGTCGAGCCACTGCGCCTCGTCGAGCGCTTTGACCCCGAGCGCGGCGGCGCGCGTCGCCTTCGAGCCGGCATCGGCGCCGATCACGACATAGTCGGTTTTCGACGACACCGAGCTTGCGACGTTGGCGCCCAAGGCTTCGGCCCGCGCTTTCGCCTCCGATCGGCTCATCGACTGGAGCCCGCCGGTGAAGACGATCGTCTTGCCGGCGAGCGGCGACTGCGCGGCCTGCGCCGGCGCCGCGTAATCGACGACCTCGACCTCACGCGCCAGGTCGTCGAGCACGGCGCGATTGTGCGGCTCGGCAAAGAAGCCGACGATGTCGGCCGCCATGTCGCGGCCGATGCCATGCACGTCGAGGAGGCCGGCATGGCCCGGGCCCTCCGGGTCCTGCGCCGCTTCCATCGCTTCGCGCCACTGCGCCAGCGAGCGGTAATGCCGCGCCAGCAGCCGCGCCGTCGCCTGGCCGACCTGCGGGATGCCGAGGGCGTTGATGAAACGGTCCAAGGGAATGCGGCGGCGCTCGTCGATCGCCGCGATCAGCTTGCCGGCGCTGACCTCGCCCCAGCCCTCGCGCCGGGCGATGACGGCGGGATCGAGGTGGAAGATGTCGCCGGGCTGCTTGATCAGCCCCGCTTCCCAGAAATCAGCGATGTGTTTCGCGCCCAGCCCCTCGATATCGAACGCGTCGCGCGCGACGAAATGCTTCAGCCGTTCGACCGCCTGCGCCGCGCAAATGAGGCCGCCGGTGCAGCGCCGCGCCGCCATCCCCTCTTCGCGCACCGCGAGCGAGCCGCACACCGGGCAACGATCGGGAAATTTGTAGGGCGTGGAGCCGGCCGCGTGGCGCACGACGCCGACGATCTGCGGGATCACGTCGCCGGCGCGCTGGACGATGACGGTGTCGCCGACGCGCACGTCCTTGCGCACGATTTCGTCCTCGTTGTGCAAGCTCGCGCGCTGCACGACGACGCCGCCGACCGTGATCGGCTCCAGCATCGCGATGGGCGTCAGCGCGCCGGTCCGGCCGACCGAGATCCCGATGTCGCGCAATACCGTCTGCGCCTGCTCGGCCGGGAATTTGTGCGCCAAGGCCCACCGCGGCGCGCGGCTGACAAAGCCGAGCCGGCGCTGCAGATCGAGGTCGTTGATCTTGTAGACGACGCCGTCGATGTCATAGGGCAATCGGCTGCGCCGCTCGCCGATGTCGCGGTAATAGGCGAGCACCGCATCGACGCCGTGGCACAAAAGCGAATGATCGTTGACCGTAAAGCCCCAGTCAGTGAAGCGGCGCAATGCCTCCTCATGGGTGCGGGCAAATGGGCGGCTCGTCTGGCCCCAGTGATAGGCGAAGAATTTCAAGGGACGCCGCGCCGTCACGGCCGGGTCGAGCTGGCGCAGCGACCCAGCGGCGACGTTGCGCGGGTTGGCGTAGATCGGCTCGCCGGCCGCCTCGCGCTCCTGGTTGATCGCGAAAAAACCGGCGCGTTCGAGATAGACTTCGCCGCGGATTTCGACGATGTCCGGCCAGTCGCTGCCGTGCAGGCGCCCCGGCACGGTCGCAAGCGTGCGGATGTTGGCCGTCACGTCCTCGCCGGTGATGCCGTCGCCGCGCGTCGCGCCGACGACGAGATGCCCGTTCTCGTAACGCAGCGCCGCCGACAGCCCGTCGATCTTCGGCTCGCACACGATTTCGACGACATCCTCGGCGACCACCGCCTCGGTCGCGGTGCGGCGGAAGAAGTTGCGGATGCCGGCAAAAAAGTCGCGCACATCCTGTTCGGCAAAGGCGTTTTCCAGGGACAGCATCGGGACCCGATGCGTCACCTTGGCGAAACCCGCGGCCGGCGCCGCGCCGACTCGGCGCGACGGGCTGTCGGCGCGGATCAATTCCGGGAAGCGCGCCTCGATCGCGGCGTTGCGGCGGCGCAGTTCGTCATAGTCGGCGTCGGAGATTTCCGGCGCGTCTTTCGCGTAATAAAGCTGGTCGTGATGCGCAATCGCCGCGGCAAGCCGCGCCAGCTCTGCCCCCGCCTCCTCGTCGCTCAGCTCATCGACCGGGCGTGGAAGGATGCCTCTCACGGCCGCGCCCCGGAAATGAGGCTCGCCGCGGCGGCGCGCGCTTCGGCGGTGACGGTGCTGCCCGACAGCATGCGGGCGATTTCCTCCTGCCGCGTCGCGTCGTCCAGTTCATCGACGCGCGTCACCGTCGCGCGCTCAGCCTGGCGCTTCGCCACCCGCCAGTGATGCGCACCGCGGGCCGCGACCTGCGGCGAATGGGTCACGACCAGGACCTGCAGCCGGGCGCCGAGGCGCTGCAGCCGCTCGCCGACCGCCGCCGCGACGGCGCCGCCGATGCCGCTGTCGACTTCATCGAAGATCAGGGTCGGCACCGAGGAGGCCCCCGACAGGACGAGCTTCAAGGCCAGCATGAAGCGCGACAATTCGCCGCCCGAGGCGATCTTCGCCAGCGAACCGAACGGCGCGCCGGGGATGGTGGCGACCTCGAAATGCACCCGCTCGCAGCCGTGCTCGCTCCACTCGGCCTCGGCGAGCGGTAACAGTACGGTGCGGAAGCGCGCCTTGTCGAGCCGCAGCGGCTTCAGTTCGGCCGCGACGAGCTTGTCGAGGCGCAGGGCGGCGCGTTCGCGGGCCTGCGAGACGCCGTGAGCCGCGGCAAGGAAGCGATCGCGCGCTGTCGCTGCCGCCTGCTGCAACGCCGCGACCTCGCCCTCGCCCGCGTCGATCGCCGACAGGCGGTCGGCGAGGGCGGCCCACACGCCCGGCAGATCGGCGACTGCGACATTGTGCTTGCGGGCGAGCGCGCGCAACGCGAACAACCGCTCCTCGACCTCTTCCAACGCGCGCGGATCGAGTTCCAGGAGCCGCCCGGCCTGCGACAGCGCGGCGAGCGCCTCGCCGGCCTCGGCGGCGGCGCGCTCGGCGGCGGCGAGCGCCGGATCGAGCAGGCCCTGCGCCCGGTCGCGGGCGCGTTCGAGCCGGCGCAGCGCCCGCGCCAGCGCCCGCCCGGCGCCGGTCTCGCCGTCGATCTCGGTAATTGCATCGGCCACCGCCTCGGCGATGCGCTCGGCGTTCTGGAGCAGCGCGCGGCGGGCGCCAAGCCGCTCCTCTTCGTCGCCCTCGGGCGCGAGTGCGTCGAGTTCGGCTTTGTGATGGCGCAGCAGATCCTCTTCGGCACGCGAATCGGCGAGGCGGCGGGCGGCGTCCTCGGCGCGCGCCTGCGCCGTGCGCCAATCGCGCCACACGCCCGCCAGCGCCCGGCCATCGATTTCGGCGAATGCGTCGAGCAGTTCGCGATGCGTCGCCGGGTCCAACAGGCCACGCTGCTCACCCTGGCCCTGGATCTCGACGAGGCTGTCACCGAGCGCGCGCAACATACCGACGCTCGCCGGCTCGTCGTTGACAAAGGCGCGGCTCCTGCCGTCGGCGGCGACGAGGCGGCGCAACACGATCGTGCCGGCGAGGTCGGACGCGATGCCGGCTTCGCGCAGAATCGCCGCCGCTGGATGGTTGTGCGCAATCGCGAACTCGGCGGCGACGGCGGCCTGCTCGGCGCCGGGCCGCACGAGGCTCGCATCGGCCCGGCGCCCCAGCGCCAGGCCCAGCGCATCCAACAAGATCGACTTGCCGGCGCCGGTCTCGCCGGTCAACACGCACAGCCCGGGGCGAAACGCCAAGGCAAGGCGATCGATCAGGACGACATCGCGGATCGTGAGGCCGAGCAGCATGCGCCGCGGATCATAGCATAGCGGCCCGCCGCCCACTCCGTCGCGTGAGCCTAGCGAGGCGTGGCGGATTTGAGCTTGAGGCCGAGGAGCGGCGCGATCGCTTCGGCCGGCAGCTTCGTATAGCCGCGCGGGGTCACAAACAGCGCCGCCGGCTGCGGCCCGATCCTGACATGTGAGAGTTCCCAGCGCACCCGCGTCGGCCGCCCCCGCTTGCCGATGAAGGTGCCGGCGATCCTCATCGGGATGCCATCGCGGCTGAGCCACAGCATACCCTCGGCGCGGCCCTC
This sequence comes from Allostellaceae bacterium, assembly GCA_035502295.1. Classification (GTDB taxonomy): domain Bacteria; phylum Pseudomonadota; class Alphaproteobacteria; order ATCC43930; family CGMCC-115725; genus DATARH01. Next base: position 4,630 of record DATJUL010000102.1, read on the forward strand.
GGGCACGGTCTCGTCGATCGCATATTCGGTCGTCGCCACGCCGTTGACGACGGCCGTCCCGATCGGATGCCGGTTGACCGCGCGGCCGTCGAGCAGGCGCCATTCCGGCGGGACCACGAACTCGACAACCGTCTTCAGTTGCGGCAGCACGACCTCGCCTACGGGACTGCCGTCGCGCAGCAGAAAGATCGGCCGAAAGGCCGCGATCACCTGCTCGTGGCGCTCTTCGCCGGGCATGGCCCAGATTTTGCCAGTGTAGCTATGGCCGTCGATCGACAGCGTGCGGTCGGCGCTGAACCCGACAAGCGGGTCGCCCACCATCGCCGCCGAGGCGGCCGCCGGCGCGGCGATCAGCAGGGCGAGGGCAAGACGGAAGGCGAACTGGCGCATCGGGAGCTGTCCTATCGGGCGAATGCGGCGGCATCGCGGCACGCTGGCAGTGCGCGATTGCCATTGCGATGACCGCGGCGACGACGCAATCTCGTCGCACGGAATGACGGCGAGGTCGGCGATGAGCGGCAGGATCGAGGCGCGGATGACGGAACTTGGATTCAAACCGCCCATTCCGGCAGCGCCGGCGGCGAATTATGTGCCGTTCGGCGCGAGCGGCAATCTCGTGTTCGTCGCCGGCCAGATCTGCCATTCGAACGGCGAGCGGCGGCAGATCAGGCTCGGCGCGGCGGTCGGCGTCAGCGCGCTGCCGGGCGCCGTCGCGGTCGCGGTCGAGGTCGAAGCAACCTTAGAGATCGGCTGAACCCGATGGATGACACTGGCGAACCGATCACCCTCAGCGTGCATGGCGCGATCCGCGAGATTGCCGCGGCCGAATGGGATTCCTGCGCCGGCGGGAGCAATCCTACCGTGTCGCATGTCTTTCTCAACGCGCTGGAGGAGAGCGGCTCGGCCACCGCGCGCTCGGGCTGGGCGCCGCAGCATCTGGCGTTTCGCGATCGCGCCGGCCGGCTCATCGGCGCCGTGCCGATGTACCTGAAGAGCCATTCCTACGGCGAATATGTCTTCGACTGGGGCTGGGCCGACGCCTATGAGCGCGCCGGCGGCCGCTATTACCCGAAGCTCCTGGCCGCGGTGCCGTTCACGCCGGTGCCAGGACCGCGCCTCCTCGTCGCGGCCGATGCACCAACCGCGACCAAGAGCCATCTGATCGCCGGCCTCGTCGAACTGGCGCGCCAGCGCAAGCTTTCTTCCGTCCACGTGAATTTTCCACAGGACGAGGATTTTGCGCTGTTCGCCGAAGCCGGGTTTCTGCAACGGGTCGGCCAGCAGTTCCACTGGACAAACCAGGGCTATCGCGATTTCGCGGATTACCTGGCGGCGCTCAATTCCCGCAAGCGCAAGGCGGTCAAAAAGGAGCGGCGCGAGGCACTGGCCGACGGCCAGATCGAAATCGATCTGTTGACCGGCTCCGACCTCAATGAGAAGGCATGGGACGCGTTCTACCGGCTCTATCTCGGCACATCGGACCGCAAATGGGGGCAGGCCTATCTGACCCGCCGGTTCTTCTCGATGATCGGCGAGCGCATGCCCGACAACATCGTCTTATTCATGGCGCGCCGCGGTCGCGACTACCTTGCCGGCGCGTTCAACCTGTTGGGCCGCGACACGATCTACGGCCGCAATTGGGGCGCCAACCGGGAATATCGCTTCCTCCATTTCGAATGCTGCTATTACCGGGCGATCGAATTCGCCTGCGAGCGCGGCCTCAAGCGGGTCGAAGCCGGCGCGCAGGGGCCGCACAAACTGCAGCGCGGCTATCTGCCGGTGCCGACCTACAGCGCGCACTGGATCCCCGATCCCGGCTTCCGCCGCGCCGTCGCGCAGTTTCTCGCCCGCGAGCGCGACATGGTCGAGCAGAAGATCGAACACCTCGCCGAATATTCCCCCTTCCGCCACGAGGAC
>DATJUL010000103.1:0-2774 GCA_035502295.1 Allostellaceae bacterium
CAAGGCGAGATAGAGCGGCTGCAGGCCGGCCTCGATGCTGCGATCGAGACGATGCGCCGGCTGGGCGGCGACGAACTGCCCAACGGGCACGATACGGCGCTTGCCTCGGCGGAGAAGATGTGGACCGGGGTCAAGCGCCAGGCCGAGCAAGTCGGCCACGAAATCGAGCAGCGGCCGCTGGTCTCTGCCGTCGCCGCCTTCGGCATCGGGATGGCGATCGGCCTGCTGTTCCGCGGGCGGCGGGGCTAGACGCCGGTGCCGGCACGCCGTTGACGCGTCTGCTGTCGCGCGCGGCGCTGGCGCTTGTCGCGGTGCTCGCGGCGTCTGTCTGCGTCATTGCGGCGATCGGCTTTCTTACCGGCGCGCTCTATCTCTGGCTGCGCTCGCTGCCCCTGACGCCGGCGCCCGCGGCGCTGATCGTCGGGTTGGTCCTGCTCGGCATCGCCGGGCTGGCGATCACCGCTGCCGCGCTGATCGTCGCCGGCCGCAACCGGACCGCGCCCGCCGGCGGTGGTTTGCTGGCGGCCGGGCTTGCCGCGCGCGCCGTATGCGAGGCGGCACAGGCAACCGAGGCGCACCCCTACGGCGCCGCATCGCTCGCGCTTCTTGCCGGGCTGGCATTGGGCAGCAGCCCGGATATGCAGGAGATCATCAAGGCGGCGCTGCGGGCACGCGAACCGTGACGCCGCGGGCGGCCGCGTCAGTCGTAGGTGATCCCGATCGTCTCGGCGATCAGCACCGGGCGGTCGCTGCCTTCCAGTTCCATCGTGCTTTCGTTAGTGATGCGGGTGGCGCCGTGCCCCATCGCCTCGACCGATTTGATCTTGAGGTGCAGGCGGATTTTCGCGCCGGCCGGCACCATGCCGGTAAAGCGCACCCGGTTGGCGCCGTAATTGATCCCGCGCGAGCGCTGCTTGACGCGGTAGAGGGTTGATGCGAGCCGCGGCACCAGCGACAAGGTCAGCCAGCCGTGTGCGATCGTCGTACCGCCCGGCATCTCGCGCTTGGCGCGCTCGACATCGACATGGATCCACTGGTGGTCGCCGGTCGCGTCGGCGAATTTGTCGATCTGGTCCTGCGTCACCGTGTACCAGTCGCTGACCCCGATCTCCTTGCCCTCATAGGCCTTCAGATCCGCGGCGCGTTCGACTTCCAGCATTGCTTGCTCCTTGTTTCCGGTGTCACCCCGGCGCCATGTCCGCGCAATCCCAACTCTCGCTCATGTGTCTTCCCCCAAGGTAGAGTGCCTGAAGGCTGCGAATTGTCGCGGCGAGCGGGCGTCCGGCGCCCTCCCGCTGTTCTACCGAGGAAGTTATTGCGAATACTTATATGTTCGGCGATGCGGCGCGATCAAGCGCGGCCGGCGATGAGGGAGAGCGGGCGAACGAGCAGCCGGACGAGGGCCGATCGCCGCATACCGGACGCGCGAGCGCGGCGCGGCCGGGGGCAACGCGATGTGCTCGGCGTCGATGACGTAACGTTGCCGCTGACATCCGAAAAAATCTGGCACATGCTGCGCCGCAACGGAGATTGAGCATGGCGCGTCCCGATATCCGCCTCACCCCCGACGAGCAGGAAGCCTTTCTGCGCGGCCACAAGAAATGTGCGCTGGCGACGCTCGACCGTCACGGCTTTCCGCATCTCGTTGCGATGAATTTCGTGTACCGCGACGGCGCCTTCTACATGACCTCCTACGGCAAGGCGCAGAAGGTGCTGAACGTGCGGCGCGACCCGAAGGTTGCGGTCATGATCGAGAGCGGCGGTGACTACGCCGAGCTGAAGGGCGTCATGGCGCGCGGGGATTGCGAGATCATCGACGATCCGGAGCGCGTGCGCGAAGTCTTCGCGTGGCTCGGCGCGGGGCGGACGGCGGCGCGGCCGAGCGGCTCGGCACAGAGTGCGCCGAAACGCGTCGTCATGAAAATCCTGCCGCACCGCATCGTCAGCTGGGACCATTCGAAGCTCGGCGGCCGCTATTGAGCGAGATTCAGCGAGAGGGCAGGGTATGAGCGTCCAGGCGATCGGCGAGCGGGTGCGGCGCGAGGAGGATTTTCGCCTGCTGACCGGGCGCGGCCGCTATGCCGACGACGCTGCGGCGCCGGATGCGGCGCGCGGCTATGTGCTGCGCTCGCCCTACGCGCATGCCCGCATCGTGGCGCTCGATGCGAGTGCTGCCCGCGCCGCGCCGGGCGTACTGGCGGTGTTGACCGGCGCCGATCTCAGGGCGCGCGGCCTCGGCACGTTGCGGCCGCACATCCCGCGGCGCAAGCGGAACGGCGCGCCGGCCTTTGTCTGTCCGCAGCCGCTCCTGGCGCTGGACCGCGTGCGCTATGTCGGCGATCCGGTCGCGTTTGTCGTCGCCGATGACGCGAACCGGGCGAAGGACGCGGCCGAATTGATCCACGTCGACTACGCCCCGCTGCCGGCGGTCGTGACGGCAGAGGCGGCGCAGGCGCCCGGCGCGCCCCTCGTGTGGGACGACAACCCCGGCAACGAAGCCTTCACCTTCGCGGCCGGCGACAAGGCCGCGACCGACGCCGCCTTCGCCCGCGCCGCGCATGTCGTCACGCATCGCGCCGCGATCAACCGGGTCACCGCCAACAGCATGGAGCCGCGCGGCTGCCTCGCATTCTACGACCGGGACGAGGACCGCTATACGATCCGCTGCACCGTGCAGTCGGTGCACCAGACCCGCGCCGCGCTCGCCGGGCAGATCTTCCGCCTGCCGCACCATCAGGTGCGCGTCGTGTGCGAGACGATGGGCGGCGGCTTCG
>DATJUL010000104.1:0-6492 GCA_035502295.1 Allostellaceae bacterium
GCACGCGCTGTCGCGCACCGTCACCGAAATGGACAACGTGCTGTTCACGACGCTGACGATGAACCCGCAGCCCCTGCACCTCGACGCCGAATTTGCGAAGACGACCGAATTCGGCCGGCCGCTCGTCAATTCGATCTTCACGCTGGGTCTGGTCATCGGCATCAGCGTCGGCGACACGACGCTCGGCACGACCGTCGCCAATCTCGGCATGAGCGAGGTGCGCTTTCCAAAGCCGGTGTTTCATGGCGACACGATCCGCGCCCGCTCGACCGTCGTGTCGCTGCGCAAGAGCCGGTCGCGCTCGGATGCCGGCATCGTCGAATTCGAGCATGTCGGGCTGAACCAGCACGGCGAGACCGTCGTGATCTGCCGCCGCGCCGCGCTGATGAAAACCCGCCCGGCGGCGTAGCTACGAATCGAAGGGCGCGAGGTCGTCGGCGGTGAATTCGTAGCGCGTGTTGCAGAATTCGCAGGTCACCGTCGTCACCGGCTCGCGGCGCATGTCGTCGATATCTTCCTGCGGAAACGAGCGCAGGATGCCGGCGATGCGCGCGCGCGAGCAACGGCAGCGCGCCTCGACCGGATGGGTGCGGAACACTCTGACGCCGTCCTCGTGGAACAGCCGGAACAAGAGCCGGCGCGGCGGCAGATCGGGATCGACCAGCTCCGCCGGCGTCGCCGAACTCATCAGCACCATCGCGCGCCGCCAGCCGTCTTCGACATCGTCGGCGATGACGCGGTAGCCGCCCTCCGGCGGCACCCGCTGCAGCATCAGCCCGCCGGCGCGCCAGGCGCCATTCGCGCCGGAGCGCGCCACCGACAGCTTGATGCCGGCCTGAATCTGCTCCGATTGGCGAAAATAATGCTGCGCGCATTCGGCCAACGTCGCGCCGGCGATATCGACGATGCCCTGGTAGCGCTCGGTATGTTCGCCCTGGTCGACGGTGAAGGCGATATAGCCGGAGCCGATCAGCTCCGGCACCGACGGGCTGCTCGCGGCGTCGGCAAAATCGCGCGCCGGCAGCCGATCCGGGTCGTATTGCGCATAGCCGCGCACCGCCCCCTCGGTCGAGACATCGGCGACGATGAACCTGATCGGGCCGTCGCTCTTGGTCTGCAGCGTGAAGACGCCGTCGTATTTCAGCATGCCGGCCAACACGACCGCGAGCGCGATCGCCTCGCCCAGGATCGCCGCGACGGGCTCCGGATAATCGTGCTGCGACAGGATGCGGTCGATCGTCGGCCCCAATCGCACCAGCCGCCCGCGCAAGGCAAACGGGTCGATGCGGAAGGGCTGCACCAGATCGTCGGGTCGAGGGTCGAGTTCAGCAGGCAATGGAGGCAACTCCAAATGGCCATATGCGAGCGGTGCTATCGGTGCAGGCAGGCGCGGAATACCGGCCTTAGCTCGGCCCAGTCTGCTTGTCGATTTCATCTCTGACCGCCAACCTGACAGCCAGTTCTACGTGTTTATCGATGTCGCTGAAGCGGTGGTCGATGCCATCAAGTCTGCCGGCAATGCGGTAGACGAGCTCGGCCAGCCGCTGGAGATCATGCCGGAGTGCCAAGCCTTCGGCGCGAAGCTCCTGGAGCCTTTCGCTCACCGTCACGATCGTTCTGACGCCCTCGCTTATGCTTCGCAGAATAGTGGCTGGCCGAGATGAACCAGTTTCGGACGAGGAGCTAGACGGCGGATTATCTTCCGCCATTGGCCGTACTCAGACGCGCATCTATCCTATCAAGAAGATTGCGCGTTACTTCGCGTTCCTTATTCATGTCAGCCAAGGCGGCTTCGGCAACATTAAGCAGGTGCTTGGCGGCGTCATTGAAGGCATCTGCGTTAGCGGCCAAGTTTTCCTCGGTCTTTTCGACGTCTGAAGCCGCAGAACCGCTTGCCGCGAGGGCGTCTTCGATCCGTTCAGCCCAGTTCTCTCCCGCCTTAATGCCCTCCTTACTTGCAAAGATAATATCCACAACGAGGCCATCGCCTGTCGTTTTCGCGCCACGCCAAATAACCGTACCACCGGCAAGCGTTATTGAATTTCCCAGATGCGCGATGTTGCGCGACCCAACGATTGTGTCTGGTTCGGTCTGACCGAGCAGACGAGTTTCGGCACTCAGCGCACGGAATCGCTCACCAAGCTCCTCGAGTTCTCGCCGGAGTACCAGCTTTCGTTTATCATCGGGCGGCTGAGCTAATTCGGCTTCACCTGTCATCGATCCCTCGGGATGCATAGCGCCTGATTTCGGTACTGAAGCTCGATGGTCGATTTATCCCAACCCGCGAGAGGAAGCCGGATCAGCCGAGGCACCAGGCGAGGATGCCTTTCTGCACGTGCAGGCGGTTTTCCGCCTCGTCCCACACCACCGATTGCGGCCCGTCGATGACCCCGGCGGTGACCTCCTCGCCGCGATGCGCCGGCAGGCAATGCATGAAGACGGCATCGGGCTTGGCCTGTGCCATCAGCGCCTCGTTGACCTGATAGGGCATCAGCAGGTTGTGGCGGTTGGCGGCATCGTCGGTCCCCATCGACACCCAGGTGTCGGTGACGACGCAATCGGCGCCGGAGACCGCCTCTTCCGGCGCCGCGGTCAGCGACACGCGGCCGCCTTCGCGGCGCGCCCAGTCGACAACCGGCGCGGGCGGCCGCAGCGGCTCTGGACACGCCAGGCGCAGCTCGAAGCCGAAGCGCGCGGCGGCGTGGATCCAGCTGGCCGCGACATTGTTGCCGTCACCGCTCCACGCCACGACCTGGTCGCGCAGCGATCCCTTCTTTTCCTGCAACGTCATGATGTCGGCCATGATCTGGCACGGGTGCGAGGCATCGGTCAGGCCGTTGATGACCGGGACGCTCGCATGCCGCGCCATGTCGGCGAGCTTCTCGGCATGGTTGGTGCGGATCATGATCGCATCGACATAGCGCGACAGGACGCGGGCAGTGTCGGCGATCGTCTCGCCGCGGCCCAACTGGCTGTCGCCGGTGCCGAGCACGATCGTGTCGCCACCCAATTGCCGCATCGCGACCTCGAACGACACGCGGGTGCGGGTCGAGGGCTTCTCGAAGATCAGCGCCAGCGTCCGGCCCGCGAGCGGCCGGTCGCGTCGCCGGCCGCTCTTGTAGGCGACACCGAGATCGAGGATGTCGCGCAATTCCCCGCTCGCGTATTGGTCGATATCGAGAAAATGGCGGGGCGGGCCGGGCTCCGGCCGGGCGCCGCGCGGGGCCGCGGCGGCGACCGCTCTCATCACGCGGGCCATTGCCGTGCCACCTTGTTCAGAGTTGCCATCGCTTCGTCGATCTCGCCTTCGCCGACGGTCAGCGGCGGCAGGATGCGCAGCACGTTGTCGCCGGCGGTCAAGCACAGGAGGCCCTCGGCGCGCAATTTGGCGACGAAATCGCCGGCCGTCAGCGCCGGAAGGCAGCGGATGCCGAGGAGATGCCCCGACCCGCGCACCTCCTGGAACAGGTTCGGATACGCGCCGGCAAAGGCGTCGAGCCTGGTCCACAGCAGCTTGGCGATGCGGTTGGCGCGCTCGAAAAAACCCGGTTCGGTCATCACGTCCAGGACCGCGTTGCCGGCCGCGACCGCCAGCGGATTGCCGCCGAAGGTCGAGCCGTGCGTGCCGGGGGTCATGCCGGAAGCGGCCTTTTCGGTCGCCAGGCAGGCGCCGATCGGGAAGCCGTTCCCGAGCGCCTTGGCCACTGCCATGATGTCGGGCGCGACGCCCTCCCATTGATGCGCGAACAACCGGCCGGTGCGGCCCATGCCGCTCTGCACCTCGTCGAACACGAGCATCAGCCCGAATTCGTCGCAGATCTCGCGCAGGCCCTGGAGATAACCGGCGGACGGGGCGCGGACGCCGCCTTCGCCCTGCACCGGCTCGACCAGGATCGCCGCGCTCTCGCTTGTCACGGCGGCGCGCATCTCGTTCAAATTGTTGAACGCGACGTGGTCGAAGCCTTCCATCGGCGGACCGAAGCCTTTCAGATACGCCTCGGCGCCGGCCGCCGCCAAGGTCGCAAAGCTGCGCCCGTGAAACGAGCCGTGGCAGGCGATGACCCGCCAGCGCTCGGGATGGCCGGCAGCGGACTGGTATTTGCGCGCGACCTTGATCGCCAATTCGACCGCCTCGGCGCCCGAATTATTGAAGAACACGGTGTCGGCAAAACTGTTCGCGACGAGCCGTTCGGCGAGGCGCTGCTGCCCCGGGATGTTGAACAGGTTCGAGACGTGCCACAGCTTTTTCGCCTGTGCGCTGACCGCCTCGACGAGGTGCGGGTGGCAATGCCCGAGCGAGGTGACGGCGATGCCGCTGGTGAAATCGAGGTATTTACGGCCGTTGGTCGCATAGAGGTAGCAGCCTTCGCCCCGGTCGACATCGACGTCCCACCGGGCATAGGTCGGCATAATTGCTGGAATCACGGGTATTCTCCTGCGCGAATGAGGAATGGAAACGGCAACGGGATCGAGCGACGAGCGGGGCTAGCGTCGTCGTCGGGCCGCCCGCGTCGCCCAGCGGGGCGCCGCCATTCCGAGCCGGCCGATCATGCCGGGATCGCGCATCCTCTCCCCCTCTGTTGCCGCGGCTGGCCAGGGGTGCCGGCCGCCGCCTGAGCAGGAAAGCACAAGACTATGGGGACGCCCGCCTCGGCTGTCAATTCGCCCGCGTGCCTTGCTGGGCATCAGCCGGGTGGCTTCAGCGCGTCGGCGAGCCGCACGCGGGCGCTGCCGCGCGGCAAGGGCTGCGGCTGGCTCGGCGCGGGCGCCCAGCCGCACAGAAACAGCACCTCGAACGTCGCCGGGATGCGGCCGTCGGCGTCGCCGAAGCGCTCGGCATAGAGCGCGGCGGCCTGCGCCAGCGTCGCGCGCTTGAGCGGCGCGCGGCGGCGAGCGGCGAGCGCGTTGGTCTCGCCCATGCCGCGCAGGTCGCGCAGCAAGGCCAGCATGTCGGGGTAGGAGACCGCGATCGTCTCGCTGTCGGCGACCGGCAGCGCAAAACCGGCGCGCTGCAACAGCGCCGCCGCGTCGGCCAGCTCGACCGCCGGCGACACGCGCGGGCTGACGCCGCCCTCCTCCGCCAGCTCCGCCTCGAACAGTGCGGTGCGCAATTCGACGAGCGTCTGCCCGCCGAGCATCGCCGCGAGCAGCAGGCCGTCGGGCTTCAGCGCGCGCCGCAACTGCGCGAGCGCGCCCGGCAGGTCGCCGGCCCAATGCAGCACGAGGTTGCTCGCGACGAGATCGAAGCTCGCCTCGGCGAAGGGCGGCAGTTCCGGGTCGGCGGCGAGGCGCGGGCCGGGCGCTCGTGTGAGGAACGCGGCCGCCGGCTCGGCCGCGGCCACCCATGCGGTGCCGGGCCGCGCCGCCAGCCTTCGCGTGAGGCCGCCGGCGCGGGCGCCGAGATCAAGCACACAGGCAAATTCGCGATTTACCAGATCGAGCCGGTCGATCAGCCGCTCCGCCACCTCGTCATGCAGAAAATCGACCGAACCGGCGCGCGCCGCCCGCGCGCGATGGGCGCGCCACGCGCGGCGGTCGAACAAATTGCGGGCCGGCTCATCCATCCGTCGATCGCGGGATCTTGACGGGCGCGTCTGCCATCTGATCATGGGCGCCGATGTCTTTCGCCGCAACCCTCGGGCCGCTGGTTCGCCAGGCCGGCCGCGCCGTCGTCGATGCCGTCCTGCCGCCGCGCTGTCTCGCCTGCGGTGCAACGGTCGGCGAACCCGATGCGCTGTGCAGCTTGTGCTGGGGCGCGATGACGTTCTTTGCGCCGCCGTGGTGCGCGGTGTGCGGCCTGCCGTTCCCGCATCCGATGGGCGCGGGCGCGATCTGCGCGGACTGCGCGCGCGGCCACAAGAGCTGGCAGCGGGCCCGCGCCGTCCTGCGCTACGACAAATCCAGCCGCTTGCTGGTCCTCGGCTTGAAGCACGACCGCACCGATCTGGCGCGGGCGCTTGGGCAATGGATGCGGCGCGCCGGCGCCGACATGCTCGCCGGCGCCGATTTTCTCGTGCCGGTGCCGCTGCATTGGACGCGGCTGCTGGCACGCCGCTACAACCAGGCGGCGCTCTTGGCGCACGCGATCCATCGAGCGGGCGGCCCGCCGGTCGCGCCCGACTGGCTGGTGCGCCGCCGCCGCACGCCGTCGCAGGGACGGCTCGGAGCGTTGGCGCGGGCGCGCAATGTCGGCGGCGCGTTTGCGCTGAAGCCCGGCCGCAGCATCAAGGGCAAGCGGCTCGTCCTGGTCGACGACGTGCTGACGACCGGCGCGACGGTCGAGGAATGCGCCCGCGTGCTGCGCCGCAATGGCGCGGCGTTTGTCGGCGTCTTGACGCTGGCGCGCGCGCTGCGGGCCGGCGGGCCGTAACGCCTCACGCGAGCAGCGCCGCGAGCACGGCGTTGAGGCGCTGGCGGCCGGCAGCGGTCGCGGCGAGGCGGTCGCGATCGAGCGTGAGAAAGCCGCCATCGACGAGCCGCGGCAGGGCAGCG
>DATJUL010000105.1:0-13120 GCA_035502295.1 Allostellaceae bacterium
CTTGCGAGAACAGCATCGGGTCGTAGCTCGGACTCGAGGCCAGCGCGAGGACATCGCCGGTCGGCGCGTCGAGCAGCACACACGAGACGCTGGGCTCGGCGGCGCAGCGCGCCATCGCGAAGCGCTGCATCGCCATGTCGAGCCCGACCGTCACGTCTTCGCCCGGTTGTCCCGGTTGCCGCGCCAGTTCGCGGATCACCCGGCCGTAGGCGTTGACCTCGACTTCGCTGGTGCCGGCGGTGCCCCGCAGCTGCAGGTCGTCGGCCTTTTCGACGCCGGCCTTGCCGATGCGGAAATCGGGCAGTTCGAGCAACGGATTGCCGTCGAGATCTTGCTGCGATGGTTTGGCGACATAGCCAAGCGGGTGCGACGCGGTCGCGCCGTAAGGATAGTTGCGGATCAAGCCCTGCTCGATCGCGACGCCGGCCAGTTCGGGGATCGCGACTTCGATCTTCGCCATCTCGTCCCAGCTGAGGTTGCCGCGCACCTCCAGCGGCACAAAGGCGTGCTGCTGCCGCGCTTCACGCAACAGCCGGCGGCGATCGTCTGCGCTGAGGGCAATCAGCGAACCGAGCGCCGCGAGCGTCGCCGCCAGATCGGCGGTCTCTTCGGGCACGACGACAACCCGGAAATTATGCTTGTTGTCGGCCAGCGCGACGCCGAAGCGGTCGACGATGCGGCCACGGGCCGGCGCCAAAAGGCGCAGATTGATGCGGTTTTCGTCGGACAGCAGCGTGTAGCGGGCCTTATCGACGACCTGCATCTGGTACATGCGGGCAACGAGCGCCGCCGCGAGCGTCAACTGGCCGCCGCCGAGCACCACCGCCCGCCGGGTCAGGAGCTTGTCGCGCTGCGTGTCGCGCGGCATCGCTCCTCCCTCAGCGCCGCCGCGTCATCCGCCGGCGCCCATCAGCGCCCGCTGCGTGCGCCCGAGGACAAAGCTCGCCGCCGGAAAGATCGCGATCGTCAGAACCGTGCGAAACACCGAGGTCCGCAACCCGCAGAAGGTAAGCTGCAACAGGCAATGCAACGTCCACAGGCCGAGCATCGCCGCCATCGTGAGGAGCGTAAAGCCGCTCCACACAAAGGGAAAGGTGCAGTTGATGAAGTGCCGGCGCTGGCGCAGCACGGCCGCGCGCGCGAGCAGCAGCAGCAGCGCGTTGACGCCGGCGGGGCCGCCGGTCAACAAATCCTCGGCGAACCCGACGACAAACACACCGGCCGGCGGCAGCAGATCGGGCCGGTAGATCGTCCAGTGGTACACTGCCATCAGCGTGAAGGCCGGGGTCAGCGCCGCATAACCCGGAATGCGCACCGGCATCACCGCGAGCAGCACCGCGGCGACCGTCGTGGCGATCGGCAGCAGCCGAGCGAGGCCGCTGTTGACCCGCGGCAGTGACGGAATGCTGGAGACGCGCGGCGTCATCGCTTCAGCGCACCGCGGCCGCAGCGACGGCGGTCGGCCGTGCCCGCCGGCGATTTCTCGCGTCGACCGACACGGGCTGCGGCAGGCTGTGCGCCAGGCCGTCGTTGACGACCATGACATAGCCGAGTTGCGACAGACCAACAAACGGCTCGACCCGCGCGCCCTCCGGGTCGAGCGCCGACACGACTCCGACCGGGAGATCGGGCGGGAACAGGCCGCCTTCGCCCGAGGTTGCGACGCGATCGCCGATCTTGATGCGGTCCGGCGGCGCGGCGTAGACGAGCCGCGGCTGCTCGGAATTGTCACCCGCCAGCACCGCCCGCGCAGGGCCGCCGTCGACGATGACCGGAATTCGCGAGTTGAGATCGGTGATCAGCAGCACTCGCGCGACGCGATCGCCGACCTCGGTCAGCCGGCCGACCAACCCGTCGCCGGCGATCACCGCTTGGCCACGCGCCAGACCCTGCTGCGCGCCGGCGTCGATCAATACGCTGCGCACATAACCGCCGCCGGAATCGGCGATGACGCGCGCCGTGACATACGACAAGGCGGGCTTCGGCACGACCCTCAGCAACCCGCGCAACTCGCGATTCTCCTCGGCCAATCGCAGAGCCGCCTGCTGCCACTGCAGCAGCCGCGCATTGTCGCGTTCAAGGCGTTGATTGTCTTGATACATCTCGACAACCCCGCGCACCCGATCGATCGCCGTCGTCGCCAGCACGAGCGGGCGCGACAGGGCGCCCAGCACCGGCGCGGCATCGTCGACCAGCGCGATGCGCAGCGACGTGAACATCCTCTGGTCGGCTTTGCCGAGAACGATGATAACCGCGGCCAACAGCACCAGCAGCGGCGGTGCGGTGCGCTGGATCGTCGCGCGCAGTTGCGTCGGCGAGCGATACACCGCTTTCCCCTTCAAGTCCCGGCAGACGGCCGAACGCTGCGGTTCGGCCGATGCGGCAACGCCGTTTTTGTCATATTTCCCCCGACCCCCCGGTTCGGCAGCAGGCTACAACAACACCCTCACCAAATGTTGATCAACAGATTTCTCAGCGTCTTCATCTCCTCCAGCGCGCGGCCCGTACCGAGCGCGACGCAACTCAACGGCTCGTCGGCAATCGAGACCGGCAGACCGGTGGCGTGGCGCAGCACGAAATCGAGATTGGACAGCAAGGCGCCGCCTCCGGTCAGCACGATGCCCTTATCGACGATATCGGCGGCGAGTTCGGGGGCGGTGTGCTCCAGTGCGACCTTGACCGCTTCGACGATCGAGCCGACCGGCTCGGCGAGGCTTTCGGAAATCTGGCGTTCGCTGATGACGATCTCCTTCGGCACGCCGTTCATCAAATCGCGGCCTTTGATTTCGAGAATCCGCCCTTCGCCGTCCTCCGGCATGCAGGCCGAGCCGATCTCCTTCTTGATGCGTTCGGCGCTGCCTTCGCCGACCAACAGGTTATGGTTGCGCCTGATGTAGGCGATGATGGCCTCGTCCATCTTGTCGCCGCCGACCCGCACCGAGCGCGAATAGACGATGCCGCCCAACGACAGCACGGCGACCTCGGTCGTGCCGCCGCCGACATCGACGACCATCGAGCCGGTCGGCTCGGTGACCGGCAGGCCGGCGCCGATCGCCGCCGCCATCGGCTCCTCGATCAGAAAGACGCGGCGCGCGCCGGCGCTTTCGGCGGATTCCTGGATCGCCCGCCGCTCGACCGCGGTCGATCCCGACGGCACGCAGATGATGATCTGCGGGCTGGCGAAGCTGCGCCGGTTGTGCACCTTGCGGATGAAATGCTTGATCATTTCCTCCGCGACTTCGAAATCGGCAATGACGCCGTCGCGCAGGGGGCGGATCGCCTGGATGTTGCCCGGCGTGCGGCCGAGCATCAGCTTGGCCTCCTCGCCGACGGCGAGGACTTGTCGTCTGCCCTTGACGCTGGCGATCGCGACGACCGACGGCTCATTGAGGACGATGCCTCGCCCCTTGACGTAGACGAGCGTGTTCGCGGTGCCGAGATCGATCGCCATGTCGGCGGACAATAAACCCAGCATTCGACCCATCATCGCATCGATAAATCCAAAGTTGTAGCTGCTCCGAAGCCCCCGAACAGCAAGGATCTCAATAATTTACTTTGTCGAATCAATGGCATGCCCCGCCGCATCCGGCATCGGACAGTGGCGCGCAGGGCGGCGGCAAGCATGAAGGCGGTAGAGCTCCCCCAGAGCCAATGTCCGATCCTTGCGGATCGCCGCAGCCATTTCAAGCAGCGCGTGATCCCGCGCCGCCATCTTTTCGCCAAATCCTTGAAAAATCGCTGATCATCGCGATGCTGAGCGGCATGAGAGAGGGGATGCCGCAAAAGCGCTCGGTCCGCATCGCGGGCCACGCGACCAGCATCTCGATCGAGGCGCCGTTCTGGCAGGCGTTCGGCGAGATTGCCGCGCGCCGCGGGCAGTCGGTGAACGCGCTCTTGGCGGTGGTCGACCGCGAGCGCAGCGGCAATTTGTCGAGCGCGATTCGCCTGTTCGTGCTCGACAGTTGCCGGCGTGGCGAATTGTGCGGCCACGGGTAGCACAATCCGGCTGCAGATCAGGGTCGTGGGGGTTGTGCCGCCGGCGGGAGCGCGCCACATCTGACCCGGCATCGGACGAGCCGAAGGATGCGTCGGTATGGCTTCGGTGATCAACCTCAACCACTTCCGCAAGGCGAAGGAGCGCGCCGAGAAAGCGCAGCGGGCGGCGGAAAACCGCGCCGCCTTCGGCCGCAGCAAGGCCGAGCGCCGCGAGGCCGACGCGGAGCGGCGGCGGCGCGAGCGCAATCTCGACAGCCAGCACCTCGAATAACGCTCAGCCGGCTGTCAGGTCGATGGTGCGATAAGCGGCGACGGCCGCACAGCCGCCGCGATCTCAGCCGCTGCGCCGGGCGGAAAGCCGTAGACGCTGGCCGCGTGCCGCGGGAACAAAAATGACCGGGATCGCCATTCGCCGATCCCGATCGAGTGTGCGGGTGGCAAACCCGCGACAGGGAGACTTTGCCGAACCGGACCGAAGTTTAGGGGCGAGGGCCCGGCGCCCGCCCAGCCGTCGCATCGCTGCGACGCCAACGGAAACACGCCGATCGCGGGCGAGTTCCCGCGAACCCGTGATTTTTTTGCGCGACCCGAGTCCGCCGCTCAATGCGGCGCCCCGGCCGCGGCGCGCCGCGCTTGCCGGCGAACGACCCGCCGCGCGTTCCGCGCCGTCGGCGAAATGGCAGCGCGGCCGGCAAATTCGGCGCGTGCATGGCGCGCGGAGGCCGGCTGGCCCATCATGATCTCGGCTTGGCGATCCGGTACGATGCCCATGAGCCGGCGCAGCGCTTCGCGCCCGCGCGACAGTCGCGACCGCACCGTGCCGAGCGGCACGCCGAGCACCGCAGCGACCTCCTCGTAACGCATCCCCTCCAACCCGACCAGCAGAATGACCGATCGCTGCTCCTCCGGCAGCCTGGCGAGCGCGCGTTCGAGATCGCGCAATTCGAGGCGTCTGCTTTGGTGGGGCGGGCGCGTCAGGAGCGGCTCGGTCTCGGTCAGCCCGACCGCTGCCCCTTCGCGCACCGAGCGGCGCACCTGGTTGACGTATTGGTTGTGCAGGATCGTAAACAGCCAAGCGCGCAGATCGGTGCCGTCCTGCCACAAATGCAGCTTGCCGAGGGCGCGGGCGAGGCAATCCTGCACGAGATCGTCCGCCGTCGCCGCATCGCGCGCCAGGGCGCGAGCGTAGCGCCGCAGCCGCGGTATCTCCGCTTCGATATCACGATAAATGTCCGTCACCAAACATCTCTCCCGTTCTGCGCGACCGACGCCGAGGCCGATCGCCACTACGGGGCACTCTATCGGGCGGCTGTAATCTGATGATGTCAGCCCCTCGGCTTTGTGTAAGAAATTGTAAACGCCGCGCGAGCGGTCGCGTATAGGGTCCCGGCTGGGCGGGGCGTTCCCGTTGACAGCAACGGTTTGGGCTGAGCAGAGGATCGGCATGAGCGACGTCGCACATATCCTGGTCGTCGACGATCAGCAGGAGATCTGCGATGTCGTGCAGGAGTACCTGACCGGCGAGGGCTACCGCGTGTCGACCGCGCACGATGGCGCCGGCATGCGCCGCGTGCTGGCCCAGTCGCCGGTCGATCTCGTGATCCTCGATCTGATGCTGCCCGGCGAGGACGGGCTGAGCCTGGCGCGCGCGCTGCGCGGCGAGTCAGGCATCGGCATCATCATCCTGACCGGCCGCGGCGAGACCGTCGATCGCATCATCGGCCTCGAAATGGGGGCCGACGACTACCTGCCGAAACCGTTCCATCTGCGCGAGCTGTTGGCGCGGGTCAAAAGCGTGCTGCGGCGCGTCCACAACCGCGGCGACGACCCGATGCAGCCGGTCCGGGCGCGGGCCCGCTTCGCCGGTTGGAACCTCGATCTGTCGAGCCGCGAGCTGACGTCGCCGCGGGGCCAGGAGGTGCGGCTGACCACCGGCGAATTCGACCTGCTCGCCGCCTTTGTCAACAACGCCAACCAGGTGTTGACGCGCGACCGGCTGTTGGATCTGGCGCGCAACCGTGAGGCCGGGCCGTTCGACCGCACGATCGATGTCCAGGTCGGGCGGCTGCGCCGCAAGCTCGAAGACGATCCGCAAAACCCGACACTGATCAAGACCGTGCGCGGCAGCGGCTACATCTTCACGCCGACGGTCGACATAAGCTGACCGCGCGCCGCCTATCCGCGCCGGGCATTCCGGTCTAAACTGGGCCGTCCATTGCCAGGGAAATCGTGTCGCCATGCCCGTCGCGCCCTCGCCCCAAGCCATTGCCGAGCTCGCCCCCACCGGCGTCCTGCGCGCCGCGATCAACATGGGCAATTTTCTGCTGGTCACCGGTCGGACGCCGTCCGGCGATCCGGCCGGCGTGTCGGCCGACATGGCCGCGGCGATCGCCGCCCGGCTCGGCGTCCCGGTCAAATACGTGCCTTATGCGCGGCCGGGCGAGATCGCCGACGACGCCGAGAAGGGCCTGTGGGACATCGGCAATATCGGCGCCGAGCCGCAGCGCGCCGCGGTCATCGACTTCACCGCCGCTTATTGCGAGATCGAGGCGACCTATCTGGTGCCGGCGGGATCGCCGATCCGCCGCGTCGCGGAGGTCGATCAGCCGGGCCGGCGCGTCGCCGTCACGGCGCGCAGCGCCTACGGGCTGTGGCTCGAAAACAATTACAAGCGGGGCGAGTTGCTGCAGTTCGACAGCGCCGATGCGGCGATCGCGGCGTTTACCGGTGACAAGCTGGACGCTTATGCCGGATTGCGCCCGGCGCTGATCGGGCTGGCCGAAAAAATGCCGGGTTCGCGCATTCTCGACGGCCAGTTCACCGCCGTGCAGCAGGCGGTCGGCACGCCGAAGAAAAACGCCGCCGGGTTCGCCTTTCTGCAGGATTTTGTCGAGGAGGCGAAGCACAACGGCGTCGTCGCCAGCCTGATCGAGCGGCACGGCGTCGCGGGCAGGCTGGCGGTCGCGCCGCCGGCGTAGCACAGCTCACGTCATTGCGAGCGAAGCGAAGCAATCCAGTCAGGTCGTCGCGATTGCTTCGTCGCTGCGCTCCTCGCAATGACACGTGATCGAAGGAGGAGGGACATGAAGGCGGTGTTGCTGACCGGTCATGGCGGGCCGGACAAGCTGGTGTACGGCGAGGCGCCGGACCCGGTTGCCGAGGCGGGCGAGGTCGTCGTCGATGTCTATGCTGCCAGCGTCAATGCCGCCGATTACAAGGTGCGGCTGGGCGGCGGCGCCTACAGCGGCGCGAGCCATCTCAAGTTTCCCTACATTCTCGGCCGCGACTTCTCGGGCATCGTCAGCTGGCGCGGACCGGGGGTCAGCGATGTTGCGATCGGCGACCCGGTGTTCGGCGTCATGGACCAGGGCATCGAGGGCTGCTACGCCGAGAAGGTCAAGATCGCCGCTTCGATCGTCGCCCGGAAGCCGGACCCGCTCGACCACCCGGAGGCGGCGGCGATGGCGCTGACCGGGATCACCGCGATCTGGGCGCTCGAAGACACGGCCAAACTCCAACCCGGCGAAACGATCCTGATCCACGGCGGCGCCGGCGGTGTCGCCGGATTCGCCATCCAGCTGGCGAAGCACCTCGGCGCGACCGTCATCACCACCGCCAGCCAGCGCAATCACGATTATGTGCGCAGCCTCAGCGCCGATCGGGTCATCGATTACAACAGCGAGGATTTCACGACCCGGGTCGCCGCCTGCGATGTCGTGTTCGACACGGTCGGCGGCGAGGTGCAGGCGCGCTCGTATGCGGTGCTGCGGCCAGGCGGCCGGCTGGTGTGGATCGCGCCGGCGCCGGCAGGCTTTCAGCCGCCGCGGAGCGATGTCGAGGTGCTGCGGCCGCTTGTTGCGCGCGACCGGGCACATCTCGAACGCATCACCGGCTTGCTCGCGGCGCGCGCGGTGTGGCCGCCGCACATCACCGGGTATCCGCTCGCTGACGCCGCCACGGCGCACCGGGTCAGCGAAGGCCGCCATCTGCAGGGTAAACTCGTGCTGATCGTGCGGTCGTCGGCGCACTGAACGAGGCGCCCGCGCCGCGATCAAAGGAGAGAGACATGGCCGGTAACGCAGAGACGATCATCGCACTCGACAAGAAGCGCATGACGGCGATGGCCGAACGCGATTACGCGACGCTCGACGAACTGATCGCCGACGATCTCGTCTACGCGCATTCGACCGCGCGGCTCGATACGAAGCACAGCCTGATCGCCAACATGCAATCCGGCGGCACGGTCTACACCTCGGTCGTGCCGTCCGATGTCAAGGCGCAGGATCTCGGCGATGCGGTCGTGCTGACCGGCACCTGCCGCATCGGCGTCAATGCCGGCGGCCGGGCCAACAATTTCGGCGTCCGCTTCACCGACGTCTATGCCCGCCGCGGCGGGCGCTGGCAGATGGTCGCCTGGCAGTCGACCCGCCTGCCCGACTAGCGCCTCTCGCGCCTGCGATGAGGGGCGGCCGTCTTCCCGGAAGGCGGCCCGGCGCAAGCGTTGCCTATATTCTATGCGTCTTTAGGGGAAAGTTCGGCAGGCAGAAAAGGTATGCATAGCTGACTTGTCTTATCACTCGGTTGTGCGATGCAGCAAGCGGCCCCAGTTGGGATTCCGGGAGACAACTGGGCCGCGAGGATCACGATGTATCGGCGACCGCCGCAAGCTCACCCGTCGCTGAGGGAATTCGGACAGCGCATCGATCGCATTGCCGGCCATCTCAACGTGCTGTTGCTCGTCATCGCGCTCGGTTTGGCGACGCTCGACTTTACCTTTTTCGTCACCGAGAGGATGGTCGACAGTCTGCCGCCAGTCACCGTCAGCAACAGCGGGCCGCCGGTCGCGGCGCATTGACGGCCCCGCTTGACCTTCGCGTCTCCGTGACGGTTGCACGGGGATAAGCCTCGCCTTCTCCGCGCATAATCGCGGCAGTCAGCGCTGGGGGCGCGCGAAACACGGCATGTCGAGCCGGGGTCGGGCATGCACAATCGTCGCAGAATTCTGGTCGTCGGCGCCAATCGTGCGCTCCGCCGGTCATTGGCCGAGCAGCTTGAGCTGAACGACGAATTTACCGCCGTCGAATGCGATAGCGCTGCCGCTGCGCTGCATGCGGTGCAGCAGCAGCGGTTTGATGCGGTGCTGCTCGATGTCGGGCTGCCGGACGTGGATGGGCGCCGGTTGTGCCGCGAGATTCGCGGCGCTGCCGTCGGCGTGCCGATCGTCGTGCTGGCCGAGGCGGCCGACGACTCGGAGACCGTGCTGGCGCTCGACGCCGGGGCCACCGACTATGTAACAAAGCCGTTCCGCATCAATGTGCTGCTGGCGCGGCTGCGGGCCCATCTGCGGCAGAGCGAATTCAGCGACGATGCGGTGCTGACGATCGGGCCTTACGCCTTCCGGCCGGGCGCCAAGCTGCTCAGCGATGCCAACGGCCGCCGGAAGGTGCGGCTGACCGAGAAGGAAACGGCAATCCTCAAATTTCTCTACCGCGCTGGCCGCACGATCGGTCGCGACATGCTGCTCGGCGAAATCTGGGGCTACAGCGCGGAGGTCACGACGCATACGCTGGAGACCCATGTCTATCGGCTGCGCCGCAAGATCGAGCGCAACCCGGCCAAGGCCGAAATCCTGGTCACCGAGCCGGGCGGCTACCGTCTGCTGCGGTAGCGCCGGCGCGTGGCACAGTCTGCGCGCTGCCGCGGAAATCGCGCGCGATGTAGATGTGATAGGTCATGCCGCCATCGCGTCCGGTGGGAATCCTGATCGTCGCGAGCGGCGCAAACGAGGCAAACTGCGGGCGCATCTGGCCAACGAGATTGTGCACCGTAACGGCGAGAAAATCGCCGCCGCGATGCGCCTCGATGTTGTTGACGAGCCGCCACTCGTCGGTGATGCCCGGCACCGGGCTCCACTCGACCGCATCGAACGGGTGCGGGTGCACGTAATAGGTCAGCGCCGCGATCAGTTCGCGGTCGTCGGCGAGCAGGGTCAGGCCGGGATGCGCCGCCAGCAGCGCCGAGACCTGCCTGCCGAGGCGGTTCCAGCCGCGCAGCCGATGCAGCGGATCGTATTTCGCCGGCACCGCAATGCCGACCGCTTCCAGCGCGTCGGTCATCCCGAACAGCGCCACCGCCGCCGCCAGGTTGATCGCAATCGCCGCCGTGAGCCAGCCGCGCCAGCCGCGGCCGAGGGTCCAGGCGACAACCAGCACGCTCGCCGCGACGTAGGCCGGCGCCGCCCAATTGGGTTCGGCGTGCGACAGCAGGCTCTGCACCATGACCAGCGCCAGCGTCGGCAGCACGAAGAAGGCGAGCAGGCGGCCGGAACGATCGGCCAGCGCCGCTGGGCGCAGCACGATCCCGATCAGTCCGGCGAAGACCAGTGGCCCGACGACGCCCAATTGCGACCCGACGAATTTGAGAAAGGCCCGCGGATGAAACAGCTGAGCGGTCAGATGGGCGTTGTCGCCGACGGCCCGGAAGCTGGCAAACCCATGGCTCCAGTTCCACCATAGATTCGGCAGCAGCATCGCCAGCGCGATGCAAGTCGCGACCAGCAGCGGCTGCAGATGGCGCTGCTCCTCCCGCGTCAGCAGCACGAACGCGAAGGCCGAAATGAGCCAATACGCCATCGCATATTTCGCGAGAAGGCCGAGGCCGACCGCGACCCCGACCGCCGGCCACCAGCGCCCGCCATCCGGCCCGCGGGCCCGGACGAACGCGTAGAGCGCCGCCGCCCAGCACGGCAGCAAGGCGGCGTCGGTCGAGATGACGAACGACGACAGCGAGACGCCGGGCAGCGTCGCGTAGGTCAGCGCCGACCAGAACCCGACCCGCTGGTCGTAAAGCCGCGCGCCGATCGCGTAGATGAAGCCGGCGGCGGCGGCATGCAGGAGTGGCGCCGAGAGGCGGATCGCCCATTCGCTGTTGCCGAACATCGCGGTCGTCAGTGCGATGAGCCAAGGGATCAGCGGCGGCTTTGAATAATAGCCAAACGCCAGGTGCTTCGCCCAATCCCAGTATTGCGCCTCGTCGGGGTAGAGGCCGGCCGACGCGACGGCGATCCACGCGAGCCTGATCGCCGTCAAGACCGCGATGGCCGCCAGCGTCCATAGGGCCCAGGCGCGTTCGCTCGCCGCCACGGCGGCGATCTCCGGTTTCGATGACGGCGACGGGATCACGTCCGGCAGGCTTCCCGGCGGCGAGGCGCAGCGGCGGCACGATAGCAGCTTGCCCGCGTAATGCCGCCGCGACATGCGGCCCCTCGCCCGTCGCTGCCGTACAGCGATCAAAAACCGTGGCGTTCCTGGCCGCGCCGTCGCAGACTTGGGTGAGCCTCGCGCCGGAGGAGCCGCCGATGCCGTCGACCGACGCCAACCCGACCGCCCGCCACCTGCCGATCCGCAAGGACTGGCTCGCCGCGACGCAGGAAGCCGCGCTCGAACCCGAGCGGCCGATCATCGACCCGCACCACCATCTGTGGGACCGGCCGGGCAACCGCTATCTCTTCCACGACTTGTTGGAAGACCTCGGCAGCGGCCATAACATCCGCGCCACGGTGTTTCTCGAATGCCGCGAGATGTATCGCGCCGACGGCCCGCCGGAATTGCGCTCGCTCGGCGAGACCGCGTTTGTCGCCGGCGTCGCGGCGATGAGCGAAAGCGGCAAATACGGCCCGGCGCGCGCCTGCCAGGGCATCATCGGCAATGTCGATTTGCGGGTCGGCGGCCGCGCCAAGGGCATTCTGGAACAGCATATCGTGCTGTCCGGCGGGCGCTTCCGTGGCATCCGCAACGGCGCGACCTGGCACAGCGACCCGCGGCTGCGGGTCTTCACCTCCGGCTCGGGCGAAGGCCTCTATCTCGACCGCGTGTGGCGCGACGGGTTTGCCGCGCTGGCGCCGCTCAACCTGTCGTTCGACGCGTGGATGTTTCATTCGCAACTCGGCGACCTGATCGATCTCGCGCGCGCCTTTCCCGAAACGAAAATCTGCCTCAACCATATCGGCGGCGCGCTGGCGGTCGGCCCCTACGCCGACCAGCGCGACCAGGTATTCGCGGAATGGCGCACGCAGATTCAGAAACTGGGGCAGTTCCCTAATGTTCACATTAAGCTCGGCGGGCTCGGCATGCCGTCGCTGATGGGGTTCGAGATGGGGCAGCAATCGGCGGCGCCGTCATCGGAGCAATTGGCGCGGGCCTGGCGGCCCTATCTTGACGCCTGCATCGAGGCCTTCGGCCCTGACCGCGCGATGTTCGAGAGCAACTTCCCGGTCGATAAGGGGATGTGCAGCTATGCCAATTTGTGGAACGCGTTCAAGCGCGTCGCCGAACCCTATTCGCAGGACGAAAAGAACGCGCTGTTCCACAACACCGCGCTGAAATTTTACCGGCTGTGGTGATCGAACAAAGAGGAGAGAAGCCGTGCCGTTGCCGAGACAGGAGGTCGATGCGACGACCCCTCGCTACCTGCGCGACAAATATGCGATCGTCGGGGTCGGCGAGACCACCTACACCCGCGGCTCGGACAAGACGACGCGGGCGCTCGGCACCTGGGCCGTGCGCAACGCGATCCTCGACGCCGGCCTGAACGCTTCCGACATCGACGGCATGCTCGATTATTCGGGCGGCGATTCGACGAGCGCCACGTTCATTTCCGGCGATCTCGGCCTCCGGCTCAATTTTTATATGGATGTGGTCGGCGGCGGCTCGTCGACCGAAGCGCTGATTGGCATCGCGATCGGCCTGATCGAGGCCGGCTGCTGCAAGACGGTCGCGATCTTCCGCGCGATGAACGGCTACAGCCAAGTGCGCATCGGCGGCACCGGGGCGCGCTCCGCGGCCCCGGTCGCCGGCGACGCGGTGCACAGCCGCGCCTATGGCTGGCAGAGCGCCGGGCAGAGCTTCGCGCCGACCTTTATGCGTCACATGTACGATTACGGCACGACTCCGGAGCAGGTGGCGCACGTCAAGATGTTCCACAGCCACCACGCCTCGAACAACCCGAAGGCCTATTACAAGCGGCGCTACACGGTCGAGGACGTCGTCAGCAGCCGTTTCATCTGCAAGCCGTTGCACCTCCTCGACTGCTGCGTCGAGACCGACAACGCGACCTGCGTCATCGT
>DATJUL010000106.1:0-3020 GCA_035502295.1 Allostellaceae bacterium
TTGCCGACGCCGGTCGGCCCCGAGAACAGGTAGGAGCCGATCGGCTTTTCCGGGTCGCGCAGGCCGGCGCGCGCCAGTTTGATCGCCGACACCAGCGCCTCGATCGCGCTGTCCTGGCCGAACACCATCGTCTCAAGGTCGCGCGTCAGGTTTTTCAGCACCTCGCGGTCGTCGCGCGACACACTCTTCGGCGGGATCCGCGCCATCGTCGCGATGCAGGCCTCGATCTCCTTCGCCGTGATCGTCTTGCGCCGCTTGTTTTCCGGCATCAGCATCTGCCGCGCGCCGGTTTCGTCGATGACGTCGATCGCCTTGTCCGGCAGTTTGCGGTCGCCGATGTAGCGGTGCGATAATTCCACTGCGACCTTGATCGCCTCGGCGGTGTAACGCACCTTGTGGTGGCGCTCGTAATAGGGTTTGAGGCCTTTGAGGATTTTGATCGAATCGGCGATCGACGGCTCATTCACATCGATCTTCTGGAAGCGGCGGACGAGCGCCCGGTCCTTCTCGAAATAATTGCGGTATTCCTTGTAGGTCGTGGAGCCGATGCAGCGGATCGTGCCGCTGGCGAGCGCCGGCTTCAACAGGTTGGAGGCATCCATCGCGCCGCCCGAGGTGGCGCCGGCGCCGATGACGGTGTGAATCTCGTCAATGAACAGGATCGTGCCGGGCTGCGCCTCCAATTCGGCCAGCACCGCCTTGAGCCGCTCCTCGAAATCGCCGCGGTAGCGCGTGCCGGCGAGCAGCGCGCCCATGTCGAGCGCATAGATCGTCGCGCCCTGCAATACCTCGGGCACTTCGCGGCTGACGATGCGGCGCGCCAGCCCCTCGGCGATCGCGGTCTTGCCGACCCCCGGATCGCCGACATAGAGCGGGTTGTTTTTCGAGCGCCGGCACAGGATCTGGATGGTCCGCTCGACCTCGGCCTCGCGGCCGATCAGCGGGTCGATCTTGCCGCCCCGCGCCTTCTTGTTGAGGTTGACGCAATAGGCGTCGAGCGCGTCGTGGCTGCGCTTCTGGCCCTTGTCGCCGCGTTCCTCCTCGTCGGCGCCCTGCACCCGCCGCGTCTCGGAGCGGCCCGGCGCCTTGGCAATGCCGTGCGAGATGTAGTTGACCGCATCGAACCGCGTCATGTCCTGCTCCTGCAGGAAATAGACGGCATGGCTCTCGCGTTCGGCGAACATCGCGACGAGCACGTTGGCGCCCGTCACTTCCTCGCGGCCCGACGACTGCACATGGATCGCGGCGCGCTGCAATACGCGCTGGAAACTGGCGGTCGGCTTTGCATCGTCGGTGTGGCTCGACACGAGATTGGTCAATTCGTTGTCGACATAGGTCAACACCTCGCGGCGCAGCCGGTCGATATCGACGCCGCAGGCGCGCAGCACCGCAATCGCGTCCTGATCCTCGGTCAGCGCGAGCAGCAGGTGCTCGAGCGTCGCATATTCGTGGCGCCGCTCGTTGGCATGCGCCAACGCCCGGTGCAGGGATTTTTCGAGGTTGCGTGAGAGCACGGCCGATCCCTTCCTGGCGTTGCGTGATCTAGTCTTTCTCCAGCGTGCACTGCAGCGGGTGTTGGTGCTGCCGGGCAAAATCCATGACCTGCGTCACCTTGGTTTCGGCGACCTCGTAGGTGTAGACGCCGCAGATGCCGACGCCGCGCCGGTGCACGTGCAGCATGATGCGCGTCGCCTCCTGGCGGTTCTTGTTGAAAAACCGCTCGAGGATGTGCACCACGAACTCCATCGGTGTGTAGTCGTCGTTCAGCATCAACACCTTGTACATCGACGGCTTCTTCGTCTTCGGCTTGGCCTTGACGATGACGCCGGTGCCGGGTCCTTCCTCGCCGCGTCTTCCGTTGTCGCTCATGTCGATCCGAGCTGGTGGGATGCTCGCCCCTGCATGATATCGGCTCTGCCGGTCGTCGTAAAAGCCCCTTTCCCATTTCATCCGCGCGCCCAGCGCCGTTCCGCCGATGCTCATTCGCTGCGATAAGGCCGGCTCAGCAACTCCGCGATCATCATATCAATAGCCGTGCCGCGATGCAGCACGCCATCGACGGCCGCCGCAATCGGCATTTCGATGTGCAGCGCGGCGGCCAGCCGCACGACGGCGCTGGCGGTCGCGATGCCCTCGACGACCGCACGCCGCTGGCCGAGCGCCGCTGCAAGGCTCGTGCCGCGACCCAGGGCCGCGCCCAACGCATAGTTGCGCGATTGCAGGGCGGTGCAGGTCAGCACCAGGTCGCCGAGGCCCGACAGGCCGCGGAAGGTCTCGGGCCGGGCGCCCTTGGCGCGGCCCAGCCGCACCATCTCGGCCAGACCGCGGGTGATCAGCGCGGCGCGGGCGTTGTCGCCGAGGCCCTTGCCGGCGACGATGCCGCAGGCGATCGCCAGCACGTTCTTGACCGCGCCGCCGAGTTCGGCGCCGATCGGATCGGGCGACGAATAGGGCCGGAAGCGGCCGCCGCCGAGCGCGGCGACAAAGGCGCGGGCGAGCGCCGGGTCGCGGCTGGCAATCGTCACGGCGGTCGGCTGACCCTGCGCCGCCTCGGCCGCAAAGCTCGGCCCCGACAGCACCGCGACGGGCGACGCGGGCGCGATCTCGGCCGCGACCTCCGACATCGTCTTCAGCGATCCCGCTTCGATGCCCTTGGCGCAGCAGAGCAGCGGCAGCCCGTCGGGCAAGTGCGGCGCCAGCCGAAGGAGCACGAAGCGGACAAATTGCGCCGGCACGACGAGCAGCGCCGCCTCGGCATCGGCCAGCGCGACGGCGGCCTCCGTCGTCGCCGCGATCGCCGGGTCGAGCGCGACGCCCGGCAGATAGAGCGGGTTTTCATGCCGCTCGTTGACCGCGGCGACGACGTCCGGGTTGCGCGCCCACAGCGCGACCCGGGCGCCGGCCCGCGTCGCGACGCAGGCGAGCGCGGTGCCCCACGCCCCGCCGCCGATGATCGCGAGCCGCTTCACGGGTCGAGCGGCCAGCGCGGCCGCACCGGCGCGTCAAGGCCGTCGCGGAGG
>DATJUL010000107.1:0-7875 GCA_035502295.1 Allostellaceae bacterium
GCGATAGGCGGCGATGATCCCGGTAAACGTCATCGGCGGTTTTCTCGGCGCCGGCAAGACGACGCTCGTCAACCATCTGCTGCGCAGCGCGGGCGAGCGCTATGCCGTGCTGGTCAACGATTTCGGCCCGATCAACATCGATGCGGCGCTCATCGCAGAGCAGAGCGACGCGGTCATTGCGCTGTCCGACGGCTGCGTCTGCTGCACGCTCGGCGGCGATCTCGGCGCCGCGCTCGCGGTGCTCGCGGCGCGCCGGCCGGCGCCCGATCGCATCGTCATCGAGGCGAGCGGCGTCGCCGACCCCTGGCAGGTCGCGCAATTGTGCCTGATCGAGCCGGGCTTCGCGCTCGATGCGATCACGGTCGTCGCCGATGCCGGGGCGCTGCTCGACCAGTTGGCCGACCCGCTGCTCGGCGCGATGGTGCGGCGCCAACTGGCGGCGGTCGATCTCGTCGTCATCAACAAGAGCGACCGCGCCGATCCCGCCCGGCGGGCAGCGAATGCGGCGGCGATCGCGGCAATTCGCCCGGCCGCCGCGACAATCGCGGCGACGCACGGCGCCATCGCGCCATCCTGGCTCGGCTTCGCCGCGATCCCGCACGGCGTTGATGCGCGTCCTCATCGCGACGACCACGCCTACCCGTTTCGCAGCTGGGTGTGGCGCGATCCGCGCCCGTTCGACCGCGACCGGCTGCCGACGATGCTGCACCGCCTGCCGCCGTCGATCTTGCGGCTGAAGGGCTGGTGCCGCGTCGGGCTGGCCGGCGATTGGCGCTTGCTCAATTACGCCGGCGGGCAATGGACCCTCGCGCCGTCGCCGCCGCCGCGCCCCGAGGATGCCGCGCTGGTGCTGATTGGCGGCGCGGCGCTGCCGCCGCCATCGGCGCTGGCCGCGCACTTTGCCGAAGCGCTCTGCTGATCAAGCCGCGGCCGGGAAGACGCGGCCGCCCGAGACCGTGGCGCAGATTGCGATGTCCTTCAGCGCCTCGGGCGCAACCTCGAACGGGTCCTGATCGAGCACGGCGAAATCGGCGAACTTGCCGACCTCGATGCTGCCGACGAGGTGATCGAGTTTCAGCGTATAGGCCGGCCCGAGCGTGATCGCGTGCAGCGCCGCGGCGACATCGATCCGCTCGCCGTCGCCGAGCCGCCGCCCCGTCGCGGTAAGCCGGTTGACCGCGCACCATGCGGTGAACAGCGGCGCCAGCGGCGTCACCGGTGCATCGCTGTGGATCGCCAGCGGCACCCCGACCCGCAGCGCGGTGCCGCAGGCGTCGAGCCGCGCCGCGCGCGCCGGCCCCATCGTCAGCGTGCAATGCTGGTCGCCCCAATAATAGAGGTGGTTGGCGAACAGGTTGGCGCACAGGCCGAGCGCCTTCATCCGGCGAAACAGCGCCTCGTCGGCCATCTGGCAATGCTGCAGCGTGTAGCGGTGGTCGGGGCGCGGCGCCGCCGCCAGCACGCGTTCGAGCGCGTCGATTGCGACGAGGCTCGCTTCGTCGCCGTTGGTGTGCAGGTGGAGATGCGCGCCGGCGCGATGCCAGGCCTCGACGATCTGCGGCAATTCGCCGGGCGCGATGTACCACAGCCCGTTGTCGGCGCCGTTGTGGTAGCCGGGCCAGCGCAGCCGCGCCGTAAAGCCCTGGATCGAGCCGTCGACGATAAGTTTGACAAGGCCGAAATAGAGCCGCTCGTTGCCGGCGCGGCGCAGCTCGTCGAGGCGGCGAATGCCGTCGGCGAGCAGGCGGGCACGCGCGGCGAGCGCCGGCACGAGGCGCAGCGGAAACTCCGGCTCGCCCGTCACCTGCCGCAGCGTCGCGACCGTCGCCTCGTCGAGGTCGTTGTGCAGGTCGGTCGCGGTCGTCACGCCGGCCCGCCGCGCCACCGCGGCGAAGCGGCGAACCGCCTCGGCGTCGAGGCCGCGCGTCGCGAAAAACCCGCCGACCACGCGCGCCGCCCGCTGCATCAGCGCCGGCCCCTGCAATTCGCCGGTCAACCCGCCCGCCGCGTCGCGCACCAGCCCGTCGAGGTTCGCGTCGGCGCCGTAGCCGGCGCGGTCGAGCACGACCCCGTTGGCGTTCATGATGTGGCCCGAGGCATGCAGGACCAGCACCGGCCGCCGGGTCGAGACGCGATCGAGATCGCCCTGATGCATACGCCGTCCGGCAAAGAAAATCGGGTCGAAACCCCAGGCGGTGACCGGCGCGTCCGCATCGGCCAGCGTCGCTTCGTGCCGGCGCAGCCGTTCGACGACGGCGTCGATGCTCTTCAGCCCCGGCCACAATTTCCCGTCCGGGCCGCGCCGGTCGAAAAAGCCGAGATAGGGGTCGCGCCACAGCGCGCCTTCGAAGAGGTGCGAATGGCCTTCGACAAAACCCGGCAGCATGACCTTGTCGGCAAAGGAGCGGTCGATCTCGGCGTCGCCGAACGCCGCCATCGCGTCGGCGTCGCCGTAGCCGAGGATGCGGTCGCCCTGTACCGCGACATGCGTTGCCAGCGGCGCCGAGGGGTTGAGCGTGATGATGCGGCGGGCGACAAAGACGCGAACACTGGTCATGCCGAAATTGCTCCGCGATCGGCGCAGGAGGCTGAGGCATAGCCGATCGCCCGATGTCTGTCATCCGGCCCGCAATCTACGCCGCTTCGCCGACCAGCACGGCCACGGGAAAATCGCGCAGCAGGACGCCGGCGCGCACCCGCTCGACCGGGTCGAGGCACAGGCCGGTAAAGACATTGCGCCAGCCGCGCGCGGCCGGCAGCGCGATCTCGGTCGCGCCGAATTCGGGCATACCGCCGCCGCGGAACAGGCCCCAGGTCAGGCGCGGCACGATCGCGGCGAGCAGCAGCCCTTCGCGGCGCCGGGCAAACGCGCACAACCGGTCGGCATGGCGCCCGTCGCCGACCTCCAGCGGCAGGTAGTCGCCGGCGGCGAACAGCTGCGGATGCCGCCGCCGCAGCGCCAGGAGGCGCATCGTCACGAACAGCTTTTCGCGTCCATCCGACCATTGGGCGGCAAGATCGGCAAGGCTTGTGCCGTCGATGTCGGCGACGAGGCGCTGCCGCTCGGCCCAATCGACGGGCCGCCGGTTGTCGGGATCGACCAGGCTGAAATCCCACAATTCGCCGCCCTGGTAGATGTCGGGCACACCCGGCACAGTGAGTTTCAAGACAAGCTGCGCCACCGATGCGATCGCGGCCGGGCGCGCCAAGAGGCCGACGAAGGCGGCAAAATCGCCGAGAAACGGGTTTGGCCGCTCGCCGTCGAGCACGCCGCGCACAAAGCGGACAAGGCCGGCCTCGTACGGCAGATTGGGGTAGCTCCAGCTCGAGCGTTCCTTGCCCTCGCGCACCGCCTTGACCATCGCCGCCTCGACGCGCTCGGCGACGCGAGCGACGGAAGGCGCGTCGGCCAGATCGAGCAATGGCGGCCAGGCGCCCACCAGCGTCTGGTAGAACAGGTATTCGACATTGCGGTCGGGCACCGGCGCGTCGTCGATCAGGCTGCGGTGGCGGCGGTTGAGGCGCAGCCAGGCGACCACCCGCCGGCCCCATTCGCGCGGCATCTCCGACAACAACGCGATCCTGAGGCGGGCGTCCTCGCCGCGTTTCGTATCGTGCGTTGCGGTCGTGATCATTGCGTGCGGCTGGAGGCGCGCGCGCTCCGCCGCCAAACGGTGAAAGGCGGCCGGCGACATGCCGAAACGCCGCGGGTCGCCGCCCACCTCGTTGAGCGCCAGCAGCCGGAAATAGCGGTAGAATGCGGTGTCCTCGACGGCTTTCGCCATGACCGGGCCGGTTACCTGCTGGAACTGCATCGCGGTGCGCAGCACATCGGGCGCAGCCGCCCGCACCGGCAACCCACCCTGCAGCACGCGATGGATGAAATCGAGGATCGAGGTGTCCTCGGTCGCCCAATCCTTTTTTGCCAGCGCGATCGCCCAGTCGATAAAGCGGCGGTCGTCCGGCCCGGCGCCGCGCGGCGAGACATAGGTGCGGTAGACCGGAAAGGCGGCGATGACCTCTTGGAGCGCGGTCAGCATGCCGCCAAAGGTAAAATCGCGGGTGCGCCAATCGGCCATCGAGAGACGGTGGAAACGGGTGGCGAGGACGTTCATCTCGCTCGCCAGATTGACCCGCATGATGCGCTGCTTCGCGGCGTAGACGACGGCATCGAAACTCTCTTCCCGCCCGGTCAGGCGGCGATAGAGGCGGGTCATCGGCGCTTCGCCGGCGGGATCGACAAACAGCGCCAATGCCTGGTTGACGAAATCGTAGCCGGTCGTGCCGGCGACCGGCCAATCGGGCAGGCGCTCGTAGCGCGCCAGGATCTTCTCGATGACGATGTAGGTCTCGTCGCCGAGCCGCTCGCGCAACGCGGCGCAATAGGCCGCCGGGTCGAACAGCCCGTCGATATGGTCGATCCGCAACCCCTGCACCTGGCCCCGCTCGACCATCGCGAAAATCTGCCGGTGCACGGCGTCGAACAATTCCGCCAGCTCGATGCGCAGCCCGGCAAGGTCGTTGATGTTGAAAAAGCGGCGGTAGTTGATCTCTTCGGCGGCGACGCGCCAGAACGCAATGCGATAGGATTGTGCTTCGAGCAGCCGGTGCAGCCGGCGAAAGCTCGCCAGTCGCCCCGGGCGGCCGGCGAAGCTCTGCAGGCCGCGTCCGATCGCGGCGGCCATGTCGGGATCGGCCGCGGCCTCGGCGAGCCGGCGCTTCAGCGCCGCGGCGCGCTCGCGCGCCACTCGCGGCAGCCGCCGCAGGGCGGTAAACGCCTCGGCGAATTCACCGAGCGCCGGCCCGCCGCGATCGAGGATCATCGGGTAGGACAGCGGACAGATCGGAAAGCGATGGTCGTAATACCACGCGCTGAAGCTGCCCTCGGCAGGATCGAAGCGCACTGCAACCTCGCCCGCTTCGAGCACGGCGCCATACTGATCGCCGAGCACCGGCAGCAGCACGCGGCCTTTCAAATCCTCGCGCTGCGGGTCCCAGTTGATGTCGAAGTAGGCGGCAAAGGGCGAATTTTCGCCCCATTCGAGCACGTCGAGCCACCACGCGTTGTCGCGGCCGCCGACGCCCATGTGATTCGGCACGATATCGACGATGAGGCCCATGTCGTGCGCCTTGAGCGCCTGGACCAGCGCGGCAAAATCCTCATCGCTGCCGATCTCGGGGTTGAGCCGCGCATGGTTGACGATGTCGTAGCCGTGCGTCGATCCCGGACGCGCTTCCATCAGCGGCGAGGCGTAGAGGTGGCTGACCCCGAGCCGCGCGAAATAGGGAACCAGCGCCGTCGCGTCGCAAAACGTGAAGCCCCGATGAAATTGCAGGCGATAGGTGGCGCGGATTTCCCCCAAGCTTCTCGTCCCGGTCTCGTTTCTGACTTATGGTCGGCGCGGGCGCGCCTCGGCGTGACACGATGGCGTCGTCAGTTCCCGGCTCCAGCTTCGCGCCGGGCGGCGGCGACCCGTGCGGCGATGCGCGCCAGCATCGGCCCGTCGCACAAGGCGTCGAGCGGCATCGGCAGGCGGCGGCGCCAGTTGGGGTGGCCGGCCGATGTGCCGGGCAGGTTGGCCTGCTCCGCTTGCCCCGCGACGTCCTCGATCTGCACCAGCATCAACCGCGATCGGGCGCGGGCAAGATAGACGAGGATCGCCTCCCCCAATTCCTCGCTGTAGACCGGGTCGCCGTCGGTCGGCAGGAAATCGCCGAACCGTTCCTCCGGCAGAATCCCCTCGCGGGCCAGCGCGGCGAGGAGGAGATGGCGGTCGCGGCGGCGCTCCGCGTCCTCGGTCGCGGCCGCCTCGTCGTCGGGATACAGCGCGAGGCGGCGACGCCAGGCGATGTCGCGGCCGAGCCAGAAGCCCTTCAATGTCGCAAGATCGTGGGTCGCCGCCGAGGCCGCCGCCATCGACGGATAATCGCCGGGCGGGGTGAAGCCGCCGTCGCCGCCGCGCTCGAACATCAAGACGCGGTAGGACAAGACGTTCGCTCCCTGCATCGTCGCGCGAAAACCCTCCGGCACGGTGCCGAGGTCCTCGCCGACGATCGCGCAGCCCTGGCGGGAGCTTTCCAGCGCGAGCAGCCGCAACATGTCGCGAAACGGGTAATTGACATAGGCCCCGGCGGTGGCCGGGCTGCCGCTCGGCACCCAGTAGAGCCGCTGCAGGCTCATCACGTGATCGATGCGCAACAGGCCGGCATGCCGCATGTTGGCGCGCAACGCCGCGATCAGCGGCGCAAAGCCGCGGCGCCGCAGGGCCAGCGGGTTGAGCGGTGCAAGGCCCCAGTTCTGCCCGGCCCGGCTCAAGGGATCGGGCGGCGCGCCGATCGCGGCGCCGGGCGCGACGAGCTGCTGGTCGGCCCAGGCTTCGGCGCCGTGCGGACTGACCCCGACCGCGAGATCGCGATAGAGGCCGATCGCCAACCCCGCCGCCCGGCCGGCTGCCGCGGCTGCGGCGAGCTGCCGATCGGCCTGCCATTGCAGGAAGGCGAAGAAATCGACCCGATCGGGTTGCGCGCGGGCGAACTCGGCGACTGCCGGCGAGCGCGGATCGCGCAGCGCCAGCGGCCATTCGTGCCACGAAAACGGCCCGCCCGCGGCGCGGAAATGCTCGTGCAGCGCCTCGAAGGTCGCGAATTCGGCGAGCGCCGCGCCGCCTTCCGCGCGAAAGGCGCGGAAGTCCCGACTTGCGCGAGCGGAGCCGTCGAGGCGGCGGAACAGCGCCTCCAGCACCGGGCGCTTCCGGTTCGCCGCCGCCGCATAATCGACGAGATCGCCGTCCGCCGCGCTTGCGGCGCCGGGCAGCGAGGCCTGTGCGGTCGCGTCTTCGGCAAAGCCGGGAACCTGGGTCACATCGATATAGAGGTAATCGAGCCACGCCCGGCTCGACGGCGAATAGGGGCTGACGTGGGACGGCTCGGCGGCGAACAGCGCGTGCAGCGGATTGACCCCGACGGCCGCGGCGCCGAGCGGGAAGCTGCGGCGGCACAACTCGCCGAGATCGGTGAAATCGCCGATGCCCCAATCGGGCGCCCGGCGCAGGCCGTAAAGCTGGACAGTCAGCCCCCAGCTGCGTGCGCCGGGCTGCAACGCCTGCGGCAGATGGCAGGCGGGCGGTGCGACGGCGAGACCGATCTCCGCCGTGGCGGCGCCGGACGCGAGCATGAGACGGTGATAGCCGAGCGGCAGACCGGCCGGCAGCCGCAACTCTGTCCCTTCGCTGCGGCCGCGGTGTTCGCCGCCGGGTTCGAGGCGGCAATGCCATTCGACACTGCCGGCGCCGGGCGGCAGGCGCAGCGACAGCGCCGGCGCGGGATCTTCCTGCGCGACGACATGCACTGGCGCCAGGCCGAACGGCGCCGCCCGCTCTTCCTCGGCGAGCGCGGCGGCGGCGGCGTGCGGGTCGTCCGGCAGGCCGAACGCCGCGACGAGCCGGCCCAGCGTCTCTTCGTCCGGCTCGTGCACGACCCCGAGCGCATCGACATGGCGGGTCGCGATGCCGACCAGGCCGGCGACGTGCCGCAACGCCTCGAGCCGGTTCATGCCGCCGCTCCGCCCGGGGCCAGATAGAAGGCCGCGCAGTGGGGGGCGATCTGCGCCGCCGGCGCGTTTGCCGCCGAACAGTAGAGCAGACATTCGGCCGGCGGCAGCGCGGCGAGCGGCACCGGCTCGGCGGCAAAATTAGCGAAGAGCAGCAATGTCGCGCCGTCGCCGAGCCGCCATTCGACGCGGGCGGCCGCCGGCCCAAGGCGCGCATCGCGGCCGCCCGGGGCGATGCCGGCGAGGCGCGGCATGATCGCCTCGCGCCGCAGCGCCAACAGACGGCGGTAGCGCGCAAGCCAAGCCGCGTGCGGTGCGCGCTCGCG
>DATJUL010000108.1:0-3353 GCA_035502295.1 Allostellaceae bacterium
GGGTTTTACGCATCTGCAGATCGCGCAGCCGGTGACGCTCGGCCATCATCTTCTGGCCTATGTCGAGATGGTCGGGCGCGACCGCACCCGGTTTGCCGACTGCCGCCGCCGCCTCAACGAATGCCCGCTCGGCGCCGCGGCGCTGGCCGGCACCGCCTTTCCGATCGACCGCGAGATGACCGCTGCGGCGCTCGGCTTCGACCGACCCGCCGCCAATTCGCTCGATGCCGTCGCCGATCGCGATTTTGCGATCGAATTCCTCGCTGCCGCCGCGATTCTCGGTACCCATCTGTCGCGCTTTGCCGAGGAAATCGTGCTGTGGACGAGCGATCCTTTCGCCTTCATCCGGCTCAGCGATGCGTTCACGACCGGCAGTTCGATCATGCCGCAAAAGCGCAATCCCGATGCGGCCGAATTGGTGCGCGCCAAGACCGGCCGGCTCGCCGGCGCGCTCGTTGCCTTGCTGACGGTCATGAAAGCCCTGCCGCTTGCCTATCAAAAGGACATGCAGGAAGACAAGCCGCCGGTGTTCGAGGCGGCCGACGCGCTCGAACTCAGCCTTGCCGCGACGGCCGGCATCGTGCGCGACATGCGGCCCGACCGCGCGCGGCTCGTCGCCGCCGCGGCGCGCGGCTACAGCACCGCGACCGATCTCGCCGACTGGCTCGTGCGGGTTCTCGGTGTGCCGTTCCGCCAGGCGCACCAGATGACCGGCGAGATCGTCAAACGCGCCGAAGCCAAGGGCTGCGCGTTGGCGGAATTGCCGCTCGCCGAGTTGCAGGCGATCGCGCCGGCCATTACGTCGGACGTCTACGAGGTGCTGATCGTCGAGCGTTCGGTCGCCAGCCGCACGAGTTTCGGCGGCACGGCGCCGGCGCGGGTGCGCGAGGCGGCTGCCGCCGCCCGCCGGAGATTCCTCGGATGACTGGCCGCGGCGTGCTGATCCGGCTGCTTCTCTTGTCGATTCTCGCGCTGACCCTCGCCGGCTGCGGCAAGAAGGGGCCGCCGCAACCGCCGCGCGGCGTGCCGAACCACTATCCGCGGGTCTATCCCAATGCCTGACGGCTTCCGCTGCCGGGGCGGCGAATTGTGCGCCGACGGGGTGAAGCTGGCGGACATCGCCGCTGCCGTCGGCACGCCGTTCTACGTCTATTCGGCCGGTATGATCGCCGCCCGCTATCGCCGTTTCGCTGCCGCGTTCGCGCCGGCGCCGCCGCTCATCTGCTTTGCGGTAAAGGCGAACTCGAACCTCGCGGTGCTGCGCCTGTTCGCCGCACTCGGGGCGGGCGCCGATGTCGTCTCCGAAGGAGAGTTGCGGCGCGCGCTGGCCGCCGGTATCCCGCCCCAACGCATCGTCTTTTCCGGTGTCGGCAAGAGCGGCGCCGAACTCGACGCGGCGCTCGCCGCCGGCATCCACCAGATCAACGCCGAATCGGTGGCCGAGCTGCGCCGCCTCAGCGAGGCGACGGCGGCGAGCGGCACGACGGCCCGCGTCGCGATCCGCGTCAATCCCGATGTCGATGCGCTGACCCACGCCAAAATCGCCACCGGCAAGAGGGAGAACAAGTTCGGCATCGATATCGACGAGGCGGTCGACGCCTATCGCTTCGCGGCGGCATTGCCCGGCATCGAGCCGGTCGGCCTGGCCGTGCATATCGGCTCGCAGACGGGCGGCGGGCTCGGCCCGTTCGCGGAGGCGTTCGGGCGGCTGGCGGGGCTGGTCGGCGAGCTGCGCGGGCTGGGGCTCGCGGTGCGCCGGGTCGATCTCGGGGGTGGCCTCGGCATCCGCTACCACCACGAGACCCCGCCGGAGCCGGCCGACTACGCCCGCCTTGTGTTGGGCATATTCGGCCCGCTCGATGTCGAGATCGCCTGCGAACCGGGGCGGGTGCTGGTGGGGCCGGCCGGGGTCTTGGTGGCCAGAGTGATCGATGTGAAGCAGGGCAGGAGCCGGCGCTTCGTCATCCTCGACGCGGCGATGAACGATCTGCTCCGGCCGGCATTATATGATGCGTGGCACGACATCGTGCCGGTACGCTTGCCGGAAGCCGGCGCCGTCTTGAGCCCGGCCGATGTCGTCGGCCCGGTATGCGAGAGCGGCGATGCGTTTGCCGTCGCGCGCGACCTGCCGCCGCTCGCCGCCGGCGATCTCGTCGCGTTGACCGACGCCGGAGCCTATGGGGCAGTGATGAGTTCGACCTATAACAGCCGGCTCCTGGTACCGGAGGTGCTGGCGGCCGGCGATCGCTACGCGGTGGTGCGGCCGCGCCCGAGCTACGAGGATCTGCTGAACATGGACGCGGTGCCGGAATGGATCGACGACGCGGTTTCGCCGCTGGAACCGGCGCCGGGGGCAGCATGAGCGACGATCCCCCGCCGCTGCGCCGCCTCGGTGCCCGCCTGTTTCTCGCCCGCGCGGCCCTGTTGTGGGAGCGCATCTGGCCGGCGGCCTGGCCGGCGCTGGGCGTGCTCGGCGCGTTTGCCGTCCTGGCGCTGTTCGACCTGTTGCCGTTGTTGCCGGGTTGGGGGCATGCCATTGTGCTCGGCGCGTTTGTGCTGGCCTTCGCCGCTTCGGTGGGGTGGGGCGCGCGCGCGGCTGCGGCCGGCGGCTGGCCCGGTCGGGCCGCGGCACGCCGCCGCATCGAGCGGACGAGCGGCCTCGCGCATCGCCCGCTGGCGGCGCTCGCCGACCGGCCGAGCGCGCCGCTCGACGAGGGCGCCGCGCGGCTGTGGGCGGCGCATCGGCAGCGCATGGCGGCCGTTTCGCGCCGGCTGCGCGTCGGCTGGCCGGCGGCGAGTCTGGCACGCAACGACCCGTGGGGGTTGCGGTCGCTGCTCACGATCCTGTTGATCCTCGGCGCGATCGACGCCGGCGCCGATTGGCGTGACCGCATCGTCCAAGCCTTCCTGCCGCAATTCGGCAGCGGCGCTGCGGCACTCGCGTCGAGCTTCGACCTGTGGGTGACGCCGCCCGACTATACCGGGCTGCCGCCGCTGTTTCTCCGCGCTGGACAGAAAGGAACGGTGCGCGTGCCGATCGGCAGTGTGCTGCTGGCGCAGGTGCACGGCGGCAATGACCTGCCGCAGCTGGCGATCGACCGCCAAGCGCGCACATTCACCGCAATCGACAAGGAGAATTTTCGTTTTGCGACGAAGCTGACCCGTGGCAGCAAGCTGAGCCTGTGGCAGGACGGCGCGATGTTGGGCAGCTGGCCGATCGCGGTGATCCCCGACCGGCCGCCGACGGTCGAATTCGCCCGGAAGCCGCAGGGCACGCCGCGCGCCGTGCTGCGCCTCGACTACCGGGCGCGCGACGATTACGGTGTCGAAAGCGTCAAGGCCGTCATCACCCG
>DATJUL010000109.1:0-3476 GCA_035502295.1 Allostellaceae bacterium
TCGTGGCCGGCGATGACCGGCTCCGACGGCGCCGGGATGCCGCCGCTCGACCCGCCCGCTTTCGGCCGGCGGTATTGATGCAGGTCGCTGCCGCACATGCCCGAGGCCTTCATCTCGATGACGACCTCGCCCTCGCCCGGAATCGGATCGGGAAACTCCATCAGGTCGAGCTGCCGCTCGCCGAGAAACACGACCCCGCGCATCGCTCCCTCCGCATTGTGACCGGGTGATGCTAGCACGCTCCGCCGGCAGCCGCGAAGCGAGGTCGCCGCGGCGCCGGTTGTCGGGATGGAGCGCCGGCGCTCACTCGCAGGCGTAGCCGAGCCGCAGCTGCAGGCAGACGCCGCTCAGTTGGCGGCCACGCGCGTCGCGGATCGCGACGATCGCGTGCGCGTCGTCGTCGAGCAGTTCGCGGGCGCGGCGCAACGCCTCGTGCTCGGTGCCGAACCGCTCGGAGCGACAACCCTCGTACGAGGATGAATCGCCTTCCGCCATCGCCAGGGCGTCGCCGTAGAAAACGCGATAGGTCATGCTTTACCCCCGTTTTGCTCACCGCTATGCACGTCACAACCCGTCAAACTCGCCCCGCGCCGTCCGCGCGGTTAGACATCGTCGGGTTGTGTGAAAGGTCCGGTGTGGCCCAACCCAAACCTGGCAGCGTTTTGCGGCGCCGGTGTGACGGTTTTGTTTTGATTTGATAACAAGCGGGCGGAAGAGTGGCCGCTCAGGTTGCTGAAATACCGCGGCGGACCGGGAGAATCGAGTAGCCCACGCTTGCTTTCTCTTTTGTTTCCTCTAATGAATCTCGTCCTGCTCGCGGTAGGCTTCACGGATGCGAGCGACCGAGAAACCGGGCCGCTTTGACGCCTCGATCAGCACCTTCTCGCGGCGCGCCAACAGATCGGCGGCGGCCGGGATTTTCGCCACCGCATCGGCCGGTACGACGACGGCGCCGTGGCGGTCGGCATGGATGATGTCGTTGGCCGAGACGACCATGCCGGCGACGCTGACCGTGCCGCCGAACTCGACGAGATGGACATAGGCGTGGCTCGGCATGATCGAGCCGGCGAGCACGAAAAACTCCGGCGACATCGCATCCAGATCGCGCACCGAGCCGTCGGTGATGACCCCGATGCAGCCCAATCCGGCATGCACATGCGTCTGCACTTCGCCCCAGAACGCGCCGAAGCCGATGTCGGGCGCGTCGATATCCTGGATCACCGAGATGCTGGGGCGCGGTTCGGCCGCGATATGCTCATAATAGCCGAGCCGGATGCGGTTCGCGGCGTCGCGGTCGCGCGGGTGCGGCTCGCGCGAGCGGATCAGCGCGGTGCGGGCAAAACCGACGACCGGTTTCAATTCCGGAAACGGCGCGACGAGCGGCCGGCGGGTGAAACCGATCGTGCGCCGCGCCGGCGCGACGATTTCGAGCGCGTTGCAGATCGTCGGGGTATCATAGGCGCGCAGCGCATCGAGCGCCTGGCGGTCGGGGAAATCGGGCATGGCACGGCTCCAGCGGTGAGCGATCGGCGGGAGGCTTAATCGCCCTTGCCGCCGCCCGGCAAGCCCTTTTCCAGCGCGCCGTGCCGGCGCGCCAGGTTGCTGGCGCCCGCGGTACTGCTGCTCGCGGCGGTAGTGCTGGCGGCGCCGGCGCGGGCGAACGGGCGGATCGATGTCGCGCACACCGAGCGCGACCGGCAGCGCGCCGACGCCTGCATTCTCGGCGGTGTCGTGATCTATACCGACCCCTATATCGCCAGCCGCCTCCACTACGGCGACATCGTCGCCAACATCGCGCGGATGTGCGCCACTCCGTTCGCTCGCTACGCCGACGATCGGGGGTTCGATGCGGCGATGGCGCAGTCTCTGTTGCGGCGGGTCATCGAGGCCGGGCTGCGCGGCCAGTTTCGCGAAGACGGCAGCAGCGAGGCGGGGCGCGACGCCCGCTGACACCGCGCCGCCCCAGAGCCATGTCCGCCGCGCAGGGCAAGCCCCCGCGGGACAAGTCCATTTGCCCGGCCGCCATAATTGCGTAATCTGACTGCCGTTCGGATTCTGGGCAGCCGGGCGGCGAGGTCGGCCCGCAACGACAGGAGGAAACGCATGGCTAAAGTTACCGGGGCGACGCTGATTGCGCGCAGCCTGAAGCAGCAGGGCATCAACCACCTGTTCGGGGTGGTCGGGTTCCCGGTCGGCCCGATCGCCGCCGCGGCGCAGGAGGAAGGCGTCAATTATATCGGCATGCGCAACGAACAGGCTGCCTCCTACGCGGCGCAGGCTTACGGCTACCTGACCGGGCGGCCCGGCGCGTGCATCGTCGTGACCGGCCCCGGCGTCGTGCATGGCCTCGCGGGCCTCGCCAACGCGCAGCAGAATTGCTGGCCGATGATCCTGATCGGCGGCGCGTCGGAGACCTATCGCGGCGGCATGGGCGCCTTCCAGGAAGAGCGCCAGGTGCTGATCGCCTCGCCGTTCTGCA
Source organism: Allostellaceae bacterium (assembly GCA_035502295.1). GTDB lineage: Bacteria > Pseudomonadota > Alphaproteobacteria > ATCC43930 > CGMCC-115725 > DATARH01. The sequence goes on from DATJUL010000109.1 coordinate 2,480, forward strand.
AGTTCGCGCACGCCATCGATACCGTGCGCCGCATCCCCTATTACGTCTCGGAGGCGGTGCGCCACGCGACCTACGGCCGCCCCGGCGCCACCTACCTCGACATGCCGGACGACATCATCACCGGCGAATGCGACGAGACGGACGCCGTCCGCGCGCATCGGGTGCCCGAGCCGCCGCGCACCGTCGCGCCGCAGGAGAACATCGAGCAGGCCCTCGCGCTGTTGGAGCGCGCCGAGCGGCCGCTCGTCATCGTCGGCAAGGGCATGGCGTGGGCGCATGCCGAAGAAGAGGTGCGCGCCTTTGTCGAGCGCACGCAGGTGCCGTTCCTGCGCTCGCCGATGGGCAAGGGCGTCATGCCGGACGACCATCCGCTGGCCGTTTCGGCGGCGCGCACCTTGGCGCTGCAGCAGGCGGACGTCGTCTTCCTGATGGGCGCGCGGTTCAACTGGATCCTGCATTTCGGCCTGCCGCCGCGCTATGCGCCGGACGTCAAGGTCATCCAGCTCGACATCGCGCCGGAGGAAATCGGCCACAACCGGCCGACCGACGTGGCATTGGTCGGCGACGGTAAGGCGATCATGCAGCAGATGAACCGGGCGCTCGGCGGCCGCCAGTGGTTCCACCCGAAGGAATCGCCGTGGCGCCAGACGATCGCCCAAAAGACCGCCGACAACGTCGCGACGATCAGGCCGCAGGTCGAGGATGACAGCGCCCCCGCCGGCTACTACCGCCTGCTGCGCGACATTGCCGCCTGGATGCCGCAGAACGCCGTCCTCAGCGCCGAGGGCGCCGGCACGATGGATATCGGCCTGACGATGCTGCCGAGCTTCAATGCCCGCTCGGTGCTCAACGCCGGCACCTACGGCACGATGGGCGTCGGCCTCGGCCAGGCGATCGCCGCCGCCGTCGCGTGTCCCGACCGGCCGGTCGTGCACCTCTCGGGCGACTCGGCGATCGGCTTCTCCGGCATGGAGATGGAGACGCTGTGCCGCTACAA
>DATJUL010000110.1:0-11166 GCA_035502295.1 Allostellaceae bacterium
CGTCGTCGGAGGGTCGGCCGAGGCGCGGGGTCAGGCGCAAGAGATTGACCGCCGCGATCGCCAGCATGGCGAGGAGCAATCCGATCTTCGCCAGCAGCAGATGACCGTATTCGGTATCGACCACCGCGTGGACCGAATTGGCGAGAAACGACATGTTGACGATGCCGCTCGTCACGAGGACCAGCACGCCGCCGATGGCGAGCGCGGAAAACCGGTGCGTCGCCGCAGCGGCGACCGTCGCCCAGCGCGCCTCGCCCCGTCGCCTCGCCTCGGCCAGCAGCAAGGCCAGCGGCGGCAGCATACCGACCCAGATTCCGGCGGCCAGCAGGTGGCAGATGTCGGCGGCAAGATGAAAGTCGCCCGCCGCGCCGGGCGTCGCCGCGCCGTGTCCGGCCCAGGCCAGCGCGCCGAGCAGCGCCGCCGCCAGCACCAGCCCGACCCAGCCGGCCGCGGATTTCGGCGCCGTGTCCCCCCTGCCCCGCAGCGCGAGGCTGATCGCGACGCCCCCGGCGAAGCCGAGCCTCACCAGCCAATCTGCACCGAACTGCGTCTGCAGCAGGACGATCTCCCAGACGCCGTGCGCCAGCGCGACGGCGACCGGCTCGCCGCTCATCATCGCCGCCACGGCGAACAGCCAGACCGCGCCCGAGACAAGCGCCACCGCGAGGCTCGTCCAGGCGAGGCACAGGAAGCGGCGGGCGAGCGGCGCCGCGTCCGCCGGCCCGGCCCCGGCGGTCGCCAACGCCGGGCGGAGGACGAGGCGGTCGAACGCGATCCCGCCAAACAGCGCGATCGTCGCCGCGAACTGCGCCCAGCGCGCGGCGACGAGCAGCCAGTTCATCGCCCGGTTACCGACCGACCGAGAAACTGAACGTGCCCTCGGTCCGGTGGGTATCGACCGAAACGACGTGCCAGCTGACATGGTAGGTGCCCGCCGGCAACTTCTTCAGCCCAACCTGCAGTTCGTCGGGATGACCCGGCACCACGTGGACGTTGCTGAGGTCGACGCGCCGGCCGGCCGCGTCTGTGACCGTGATGCTGCTGAACGCCGGTTCGAGGTCCTCGGTATACCAGATCGTCACGGCCGCCGGCGCCGGCGCCACGGTACTGCCGACCGCCGGGCTGGAGTGGTCGAGGAACGCATGCGCCCGCGCCGGCAATGCGGCGAAACTCAACGGTATCGCGATCATCGCGCTCAGGAGATATTTCACCATTGCCATAAATCCTTGTCGATCAGCGGCCGGCCCAACGAGGACGGCAAGACGTCATCGAGGAACACATGAAACTGGGCGATAAATCCGGTGCCTTGGAGCTGCCGTGTCGGGCCGTTCGCCGGGATCAGGGCCTCGATCCCGGCTTGCCACGTGTCGGCTTCATAGAACACGCCGGGCGCGATCGTGCCGGTCGTGGCGCCGTTTGGCGGCGTTGACAGCGAGACCTCGACCACCGGCACCAGCCGGCCGAAAAAGGCGGGGATGTTCAACGCCTTTACGTGCTGCTGCAGATAGGGCATCGAATACTGCAGCGAGGCGGCGTAGTTCCACTGATCGGGGCTGACCGACGGCGTATCGGAAATCTGATAGCCGAGTTCCCCGGTCACGGCGAGCGGCCGCAAATAACCGATCGGCAGATCGCCGAACCCCTTGCCGATATAAACCGTCGGCGTCGTGTTGCCGACCGCGTCGATCGCCCCGGCCGCACGCAGCAGCGCGGAACCGGTGCCGGCGAATTCGTGGATCACCCCGACCGAGACAAGGAATTCGTGCTGTTCGTCGCACGGAAGCTGGTCCTTCACGGTCAAAGTCACATTGTCCAATCCGCTGAGGTTCTGGCCGGCGCCGTGCTGCGTGAAATAGTCGTCGTTGATCGCAAAACCGAGGTCTTGCGTTATTGTCTTATCCCACTCCCAGCCGTAATCGATCGAATCACCCGACTTGTTCCCGCTGGCGGCGGGGATCGGCAGATACTGAATCGTCGGCAGCGACAATTCGTCGTTTACACCGGGATCGTCCATCGTCAGCGTCGCCGGAAAGACGCGATTGCCGCACACGGCGTGCGCCCAGACGGGCGCGGCCGAGAGTGCCGCCAGGGCGATGCCCAAGACGGCCGATTTCTTGATGCATCGAAGCATCCGACTGAACTCCTCCTGCGCACCCGCGTCGCGCCGCGCAGTAACGGCGCGGGTGCGAACCCGGGCGCTGGTGACAACAGGGCCGCAAGCTGCCGCCGGAAGCGGGGCGGGGCGACCCGGCCGGTATTCGGAAGGGTTCAGGCGGGCGGTGCGCGGGCGCGGTAGCCCGACGAGTACAGAATTTCCGGTCTGATGACCGGTCGCGGCGTCTCGGTCGTTTCGGCGACGGCGACGCGGTCGGGCGGCGTCGCCGCGGGCGGCGGGAGCGCGAGCGCGAGCGTGCCGTGCAGGCTGCACACCGGGCATGGCGCGCCGTGCGGTTTTTGGTGCCGGTCGGCCGTGCCGCCGGTGTCGTCATGGCGGCAAATCTTGCCGTAGAACAGCCATTCGCCGTCGCTGAGCCGCACCCATTCGTGCCGCGTCGGCCCCAGCGCCGCGCCGAGCATAAAGGCGAGAACGACCGGGATGGCGGCGTTGCAGGCGAGCGCAGCGACGCCGAGCCAGGCAGCCCACCGGGACCATGACGCCGTGCGCCAGCGCATCGCGTGCGAACCTTCGCGTGTGTCGCGCGACAATAGCGGGCGGCAAGCAGGCGAACAATCGCGCGGCCGATGCGCGTCATGCGACATCTCAGCCGAACGGCGCCGCGCGGACCCTGATCCGCAAAATCGCCGATTGCGAAGGGCGTTCGCCGGGTGTGGAGTGGCGCGCAAGGACCAGCCGTTGAGGGACAGCGATGGTGGAAATTCGCCGCTTGGGACCGCAGATCGGTGTGGAAGTCGAGGGCGCCGATGTCAGAACGCTCGACGATGCGGCCTTCGCCCCGATCTACCGGGCCTGGCTCGACCACAACGTGCTGTGCGTGCGCGGTCAGGAAGGCCTGACGATCCCCGAGTTTCTGCGCTACAGCCGGCGCTTCGGCCCCGTGGTGCCGCACCCGTCAAAATCGACGCGGCATCCCGAACATCCCGAGATCACGATGCTCGGGATCGGCAAATTCGATGCCGAGGGCAAGCTGCGGCCGGAAATCTACCGCCGCGGCGCCGAGGGGTGGCATACCGACGGTGCCTACAACGCAGCGCCGTTCAAGGCGACGCAGCTGTTGGCGCTGGCGGTGCCGAGCCGCGGCGGCGACACGCTGTTCGCCAGCGGCTACGCGGCTTATGACGCGCTGCCGCAGCGCCTGAAGGAGCGGCTCGACGGCCTGGTCGGCGCCTTCGCCTACGCCGGGCGGCGCGGTCAGTCGAGATTGCTGAACCCGGAGGACCAGGATTGGACACCGGTCTGCCACCCGATCGTCCGCACCCATCCCGAGACCGGCCGCAGATCGCTTTATTTCGATCCCGGCAAGATCGTCGAATTCGTCGGCGTCGAGGATGCCGAGGGCGATGAATTGATCGCCGAACTCAGCGAGCGGATGATCGTCCCGGAGGCCGAGTACCACCACAAATGGCGCACGGGCGATATCGTGATCTGGGACAACCGCTGCTCCTATCACAAGGCGGCCGGCGACTATCCGCCCGAGGAAGACCGCATTCACTGGCGCGTCTCGATCAACGATTTCGCCGTCGAGGCCCGCGCAGCGGCCGATTAGCGCCCTCCCCGTCCGCCCTGCCCTGTCGCAACCGCATCCAGGCTGGTAAAACACTGCGGCGGTTACCGGGAGGACACGATGGCGGCGGCAAGCTATGCGCACGGGGCGAGCGAGACCCGGTTTATCGGCGATACGATCGGGGTTTATTTCGACAAGGTCGTCGAGCGCTATGGCGGACGCGACGCGCTGATCGTGCGGCACCAGAACATCCGCTTGACGTATCGCGAATTGCAGGAACGGGTCGACCGCTGTGCCGCCGGCCTGCTGGCGCTCGGCCTCAAGCGCGGCGAGCGCATCGGCATCTGGTCGCCGAACAACGCGGAATGGTGCATCGCGCAGTTCGCGACCGCCAAACTCGGCCTGATCCTGGTCAACATCAACCCGGCCTATCGCACGAGCGAACTGGAATACGCGCTGAACAAGGCCGGCTGCGTCGCGCTGATCACCGCCTCGCGTTTCAAGACCAGCGATTACGTCGGCATGCTGCGCGAGCTGGCGCCGGAACTCGCGGCGGCCGCGCCCGGCAACCTGCACGCCGCGCGCCTGCCCGATCTGCGGCTTGTCATCAACATCGGCGGCGACGACGAACCGGGCATGATCCGCTTTGACGATGCGGCCGGCCTCGGCGGGCGAGCCGAGCACGAGCGCCTCGCGCAGCTGGCGGGCGAATTGCAGTTCGACGACCCGATCAACATCCAGTTCACGTCGGGCACGACCGGCTTTCCGAAGGGCGCGACGCTGACCCACCACAACATCCTCAACAACGGCTTTTTCATTTCCGATGCGATGGGCTTTACCGAACAAGACCGGGTGTGCATTCCGGTGCCGCTCTACCATTGTTTCGGCATGGTCATCGGCAATCTCGGCTGCCTGACGCACGGCTCGGCGATGATCTACCCCGGCGAGGGGTTCGACCCGCTGGCGACGCTGGAGACGATCGAGGCCGAGCGCTGCACCGCGCTCTACGGCGTGCCGACGATGTTCATCGCGCAGATGGACCACCCCGATTTCGCCAGGTTCGATCTGAATTCGCTGCGCACCGGCATCATGGCCGGCAGCCCGTGCCCGATCGAGGTCATGAAGCGCGCGGTCTCCGCGATGCATCTCTCGGAGATCATCATCGGCTACGGCATGACCGAGACCAGCCCGGCGAGCTTTGCGACGACGACCGACGACCCGATCGAGCGGCGCGTCTCGACGGTCGGGCGCCTCTTGCCGCATGTCGAAGCGAAAGTCGTCGATGCCGAGGGGCGGATCGTGCCGCGCGGGGTGCCAGGCGAACTCTTGACCCGCGGCTATCTCGTCATGCTGGGCTACTGGAACGACGAAGAGAAGACCCGTGAGGCGATCGACCCGGCGCGCTGGATGCATACCGGCGACCTGGCGACGATCGACGACGAGGGCTATTGCAACATCGTCGGCCGCATCAAGGACATGGTGATCCGCGGCGGCGAAAACGTCTATCCGCGCGAGATCGAGGAATTCCTCTATCGCCATCCGAAAATCCAGGACGTGCAGGTCATCGGCGTGCCCGATCCGCGCTATGGCGAGGAACTCTGCGCCTGGGTCAAACTGCGCGACGGCGAGCGCGCGACGGCCGAAGAGGTCCGCGGCTTCTGCCAGGGCCAGATCGCGCACTACAAGGTGCCGCGCTATGTCAAATTCGTCGAGGCTTTCCCGATGACCGTCACCGGCAAAATCCAGAAATTCGTCATGCGCGAGGAGACGATCCGCGAACTCGGCCTCGCCTTGCAAAAGACGGCGTGAGCCAGATGAGCGGCGCGGCGCCGACAATCCGCCCGTCGCGCGACGCCGATGTCGCGGCGATTGCGGCGATCTACGCGCATCACGTGCGGCACGGCGTCGCCTCGTTCGAGGAGGCGCCGCCCGACGTGGAGGAGATCGCGCGCCGGCGCGCCGCCATCCTTGAGCAGGGCCTGCCCTATCTCGTCGCCGAACGAGAGGGGCGGGTTATCGGCTATTGTTATGCCGGTCTGTTCCGGCCGCGTTCGGGCTATCGGTTTACGCTGGAAGACTCGATTTATATCGATGCCGCCGAAATCGGCCGCGGCGTCGGCCGCGCGCTGCTCGAGCCGGTCATCGCCCGGTGCAGCGACCTTGGCTACCGCCAGATGGTCGCGGTGATCGGCGGCAGCGAGACGATTGCGTCGATCCGGCTGCATGCGGCGCTCGGCTTCGCGCATGCCGGCCTGTTGCCGGCGGTCGGGTTCAAATTCGGCCGCTGGATCGATGTTGTGCTGATGCAACGCACGCTCGGCCCCGGCGCGGGCAATCTGCCGGGGTGAACAGCGTGGTGACGGAGGGTGAAATGACGGAAGCGACTGCCGGCGCCGGACAGGTCCGCGGCTATCACGCGCACATCTATTACGACCCCGCCGACCGCGGCGCGGCGGAGCGCCTGCGCGCGGCGATCGGAGATCGTTTTGCGGTCGAACTCGGGCGCTGGCACGACGAGCCGGTCGGGCCGCATCCCGGCGCGATGTATCAGGTGGCGTTTCCTGCCGGCGAATTCGCCCGGCTGGTGCCGTGGCTCATGCTGAACCGCGGCGGGCTCGGCGTGCTGCTGCACCCGCAAACCGGCGACGCCTATGCCGACCACACGGTCCACGCCGCCTGGCTCGGCAAGAAGCTGCCGCTGCGCCTCGACGTGCTGCGCCGCGCCGCGACGGGCTGAGGGTCGCCCCGCTCGGCGAACCGTCAGCCGCCGCGCTGCATGGCCGGCCCGTGCTCGGCGATCGGCTCCTCCTCGGCCGGGTGCAGATGCTGCCAGATCTCCTGGTCGCGGTCGTACACGTCGGGGTAGAAGGCGATGCGGCCGTCGGGCTCGGCGACCGCCGTCTGGTAGACGATGAACACCGGGATCGGCCGCTTCAGATAGCGGCGGCGGGTGGCGCCCTCTGCAATTTCCGTGTCGATCTCGGTGACCGGCGCGTCGAGCAGCAGCGCCGCCAGCGCGCGCGGGTCCTCGACCCGCACGCAGCCGTGGCTGCGCCGGCGATCGCGGCGGGCGAACAGGAAGCGCTCCGGCGTGTCGTGCAGATACACGTCGAAGCGGTCAGTCATTTCGAACTTGAGGCGGCCCAGCGCGCTGTGCGGCCCGGCGATCTGCTGCAGCGCGCCGGGACGGCGCCAGACCATGTAATGTTCGGCGAGATAGTCGGGGTCCTCGCTCAGCTTTGGCAGAATTTCCTCGGCCGCGATCGACGGCGGGATGTTCCACGGCGGGTTGAACAGCACGCTGTCGATCGCGGCGGCGAATTCCGGCGTCTGCTTGTTGCGTTGACCGACGATGACGCGGGCCGTGAAAGCCGGGACGTTGTCGCGATAGAGCACGAGCCGGGCGCTCGCGGTGTTGACCCAAAGGCGATCGGGCGGCAGCGGGCGCGGCAGCCAGCGCAGGCGTTCGAGGTTGACCTCGATCGCGCGCCGCCGCGCCGCCGCCCAGCGGCCTTCCCCTACCCTCCGGTAATCCCGCAAGGCCCGCCGCAGCGCCCGGTATTCCGCCGAATGCGGCGCCAGCGCGGCGATGACCGCGGCGGGATCCGGGGCGGCGATCGCCTGGTCGAGCGCCGCCGCGACATCGACGGGACCGGGGGTCAGGTCCTCGTCGTCCATGCGGTCTTCGATCGGCAGGACGCCGCGGGCGAGCGCGTCGGCATAGCGGAGAAAGGCGTCCGACAGCACCAGTTCGCGGTCGAGCGGCGACAGCGCCGCCGGATCACGCAACAGCGCGGCATGAAACAGTTCGGGGTCGAGGCCCTGGTCGCCCGCCGCCATGACCGCGGCGACCAGCCGGGCCGCCTGTGCCGGGTGGCTCGACCACACCGGCCGCCAATCATGCATCGCATAGAACTGGCGCAGCAGCGCGCGATTCAGCCTCTCGCCGACGACGGCAAGCCCCGCACCGCCCGCGAGGCGGTCCTTGATTTCGCTGTCACCGGCCGCTGGCGGACGGCCACCCGGTGACGGCGACTGGAGCGTCGGCCTCGCAGGTGCCCCCTGCGGGTTGAGTGCTGCTGCACCGCGCGTCGCGAAAGCCATAACGGCGACAACCGCAGCGACGAGCGCGAGCGCGGCAGCCGCGCCGCCGCGGTGGCGCCCGAAACACGTCGTGGCAAGCCCGGAACACGCTGTGGCAAAGCCGAAGATCACGACGCCGACCTCGCTCGACGCGCCCCAGCGCGACACGGTTTACTGCCGGCCGGCGGGCGACCGCGCCGACCGGCCGGCCGGCTCGGCCCCGCGCCGGCGCCAGATTGAGCGCCATTGGTTGCCATAACATTGCTCGACGGCAAGACGATCGCAACCTCGCGAACTCCGCTCGATGGCGACGCGGCCCGGCAATGTGCGGCGCGGCAGAGGGCGACTTGCGACTCGTTTCCGGTAAATTTTTGTGTAACTATGCCGCGTCCCGATCAGAACGGGGGGCAGCCATGCGTGCCTGTGCCATGGCCGTGATCGTTGCGGCGCTGACGGTCCTGTTGGTCGGCCCGGCTGCGGCGGCATGTCAGGGCCATCAGGCGCCGGACTGCCTTGTCGATTTGACGCTGAAGCCGGCGGTCTCGCGGCAGATCGTCGCCGGCGAGAAGATCCCGGCGCCATCGGTAAATGCCCCGCCGGTCGAGACGCTGCCGCCCTATACGGGGCCAACGGTTGGTGCGGTGCCCAATATCCCGCGGGCGCCGGAAATCGGCTATCGCTGGTCGATCAACTGATCAATCCCGCAGCGGCCTCATCAATGCGGTGCTGCGGCAGCGGGTGCGCGATCGGCTGCGCGGCGGTAAAGGGCGTTGCGCTTGGCCCGCCAGGCGGCGCGCTCGGCCGGTTCGATCATACCGTCGTGATCGGTGTCGATCAGGTCGAAGCGCGCGCGATAGCGGCGGTCGCGATCGGCCGCGGACAGGCCGGCGAGCCAGTCGTAATAAGCCTTGACCTGTTCGAGACGGGATTTGCGCGCAGCCGGCAGATCGCCCGTCGACAATTGCCGCGCGAGCTCGCTGCGGCGCCGCGCATTGAAGGCGTTCCGCCAGTCGCGGTATTGCGCAAACGTGATGTTGTCGGCGCGCGCCGCCGGCGCTGCCGGTTGCGCCGCCTCGGCCGGCCGCCCGAGGCCGGCGGCGACCACCGCGGCTATTAGAAACAGCATCCAGCGCATTGCACCCCTCCCGACAGAGCGCTCCGGATGGCCCTTCCGCCATAGGGAACGAAACCAGAATATAAGATCGCCTGCCCAGATCGTCAACCCAAATTTCTTGGTTTGTTCCATTTTCCCGATTGCCGTCGGGCCGACTTGCGTTGCGGCCGGCGGAGTGGCAGAAGCGGTGGCGGGGGTGGGCACACGGATGCCGGATTTCGCGATCGAGCAGCGCTGCCGGGGCATCGTCTGCGGCATCGACGAGGCGGGCCGCGGGCCGCTCGCCGGACCCGTCGTTGCCGCCGCCGTCGTCATCGACCGGCGGCGGTTTCGCGGCGAACTGCGTCGCGTGCTCGACGATTCGAAGGCGCTGTCGCGCGGCTTGCGCGAAAGCTGCCATCACGCCCTGTTCGGCTGCGCGCGGATCGGCATCGGGGCGGCGAGCACGCGCGAGATCGACCGCATCAACATCCTGCGCGCGAGCCTCCTCGCGATGCGCCGCGCCGTCGCGGCCTTGGCGCTCCTGTCCGACGGTGCGCCGGATATCGCACTGGTTGACGGCAATGTGGCGCCGGAGTTGCCCTGCCCGGTCGAGACCGTCATCAAGGGCGACGCCTTGTCGTTCTCGATCGCGGCCGCCTCGGTCGTCGCCAAGGTGACGCGCGACCGAATCATGCGGGCGCTGGCGCGGCGCTACCCCGGCTATGGCTGGGACAGCAATGTCGGTTATTCGACACAAGAGCATTTCGCCGGCATCGCGCGGCTCGGCGTGACGCCGCACCACCGCCGTTCGTTCGCGCCGGTGCGCTGCGCGCTGTCAGGCCCGGCCGACCTGTTCGCCCGGCTCGATCAGGGCGCCCCCGCATCCGTCGAGGATTAGCCGGGGCGCGCGCGGTTGACGGCGCGGCCGCCTGCGCTCACAGTTTTCGCGTCATGAGCGAAGAGGCGGTGCGCTCCGACCGCATCCTGCACGGCGATTGCCTGGCGGTGCTGGCGGCATTGCCGGCGGGATCGGTCGATCTGGTCTTCGCCGACCCGCCCTACAACCTGCAACTGTCGGGCGAGTTGCACCGGCCCGACCATAGCCGCGTCGACGGCGTCGAAGCGGCGTGGGACCGGTTTGCCGATTTCGCCGACTATGACCGCTTCACCCGCGCCTGGCTCGCCCAATGCCGGCGCGTCCTGAAGCCGGACGGCGCGCTGTGGGTCATCGGCACCTACCACAACATCTTCCGCATCGGCGCGGCAGTGCAGGATCTCGGGTTCTGGATCTTGAACGACGTGATCTGGCGCAAGGCCAACCCGATGCCGAATTTCCGCGGCCGCCGCTTCACCAACGCGCACGAGACGCTGCTGTGGTGCGCGCAGTCGCGGGCGGCGCGCTACACGTTCAACTACGAGGCGATGAAGGCGCTCAACGACGATGTGCAGATGCGCAGCGACTGGCTCATCCCGCTGTGCGGCGGGCCGGAGCGGCTGCGCGGCGGCGACGGCAAGAAGGCGCACCCGACGCAAAAGCCGGAGGCGCTGCTGCACCGCATCCTCGTCGCCTCGACCCGGCCGGGCGAAGTTGTGCTCGATCCATTTTTCGGCACCGGCACGACCGGCGCCGTCGCGAAGCGGCTCGGCCGCCGCTTTATCGGCATCGAGCGCGAGCGCGGCTATGTCAGCCTCGCGCGGGCCCGCATCGCCGCGGAGCGCCCGGCGGCCGACGAAGCGCTCCGCCTCGAATCGCGCCGCGAGGCGCCGCGCGTGCCGTTTGGCAGCCTCGTCGAACGCGGCCTCGTGCGCCCCGGCGACGTGCTGGTCGATGCCGGCCGTCGCTTTGCCGCGCGCGTCAGAGCCGACGGCAGCCTGATCTCGGCCGAGCACCGCGGCTCGATCCACTTTGTCGGCGCCCGCGTGCAGGGCGCACCGGCGTGCAACGGGTGGGCGTTCTGGCACGTCGAGCGCCAGGGCCGGCTCGTCTTGATCGACGAACTGCGCCAGCAGCTGCGCAGCGAAGCAGGATGAGAGAGCCCCCGCGTGACCCCTGAATGTTATTTCGTTTTGCGGCGGAACGCGGGGCGGCGCTTTTCGAGAAAGGCGTTGGTGCCTTCCTTCGCTTCTTCGGTGTTGTAATAGAGCGCCAGCGATTCGAGGCCAAGCGCGCCGATGCCTTTGATGTTTTCGCTGTCGGCGTTGAACGAGCGCTTGGCGATCGCGATCGCGGTCGGGCTCAACGCGAGGATTTCGCGGCACCAGCTCTCGACCTCGGCATCAAGCTGGTCGGCCGGCACGACCTTG
>DATJUL010000111.1:0-3665 GCA_035502295.1 Allostellaceae bacterium
GGCGCGCATCATGCGGCGCAAGGCGCTGATGATCGATGCGCCGCCCGGCGCGATCGACACGGTCGGCACCGGCGGCGACGGGTCGGGCACGTTCAACATCTCGACCGCCTCGGCACTCGTCGTCGCCGGGTGCGGCGTTCCGGTCGCCAAGCACGGCAACCGCGCCTTCTCATCGCGCTCGGGTGCGGCCGACGTGCTCGCGGCGCTCGGCGTCAACATCGACTGCAACATGGCGCTGGTGCGGCGCGCGCTGTGGGACGTGGGCTTCTGCTTTCTGATGGCGCCGCGCCACCACAGCGCGACCCGCCACGTCGGGCCGACCCGCGTCGAACTCGGCACCCGCACGATCTTCAACCTGTTGGGGCCGCTCTCCAACCCGGCCGGCACGCGACGCCAGCTGGTCGGCGTGTTCGCAGCGGAATGGGTGCGGCCGATGGCCGAGGTCTTGGGCCGGCTCGGTGCCGAGTGCGCCTGGGTCGTGCACGGCGCCGGCATCGACGAGATGACGACGGCCGGCACGACGCAGGTCGCCGAATGGCACGACGGCCGGGTTGTCGAATTCACGGTTTCGCCGGAAGATGCGGGGCTGAAGCCGGCCCGCCTCGACGACCTGAAAGGCGGCGAGCCGGCGCACAACGCGGCGTTGATGCGTGAGGTGCTGGCCGGCGCGGCCGGGCCATTGCGCGACGTCGTGCTGTTGAACAGCGCCGCCTCGTTGGTCGTTGCCGGCCGGGCCGAGACTCTGCGGCATGGCGTCGATCTGGCGGCAACGGCGATCGACAGCGGCGCGGCGCGCCACGTGCTCGACCGGGTTGTCGCGATGACCAATGAAGGCGGCGGCAATGGCTGACGTGCTGGCAGAAATCTGCGCCCGAAAGCGCGCGCATGTCGCACAGCGCAAGGCGGCGCTGTCGGAGGCATCGCTGCGGGCGTTGGCCGCCGAGGCCGCGCCGGTGCGGCCGTTCGCGGCGGCGCTCGAACGCGCCGTCGCGCACGGCAAATACGGGTTGATCGCCGAAATCAAGAAGGCATCGCCGAGCCGCGGGCTGATCCGCGCCGATTTCGACCCGGCCGCGCTCGCGCGCGCCTACGAGGCCGGCGGCGCGACCTGCCTGTCCGTGCTGACCGACGCGCCCTATTTTCAGGGCAGCGACGACGATCTGAAGGAGGCGCGCGCGGCCTGCGCCCTGCCGGTGCTGCGCAAGGACTTCATTCTCGATCCCTACCAGGTCGTCGAGAGCCGGGCGCTCGGCGCCGATTGCATCCTGTTGATCGTTGCGGCGCTCGACGACGCCTTGGCGCGGGACCTCGCGGCCGTCGCCACCGAGCTCGGACTTGATGTATTGGTTGAAGTCCACGACCGCGGCGAACTCGATCGCGCGCTGCGGCTCGACGCCAAATTGATCGGTATCAACAACCGTGATCTCAAGACCTTGCAGGTCGATCTTCATACGACGGAGGAACTGGCGCCACTGGTGCCCCAAGGGGAGAAGGCGGGCCGGCTGATCGTCGGGGAAAGCGGCATCCACGATCCTGCCGACCTCGACCGCCTGGCCGCCGCCGGGGCGCGCTGCTTTCTCGTCGGTGAAGCGCTGATGAAATCGCCGGATGTCGCCGCCGCGACTCGGCGGCTGCTGGGGCTGCCGGACTTCACCCACACCGACCTTCAAGGCCGCGCCCATATGGTCGATGTGTCGGCGAAGGCCGAAACCGAACGGGTCGCGGTCGCCGGCGCGCGCGTCGTCATGCAGCCCGCGACGCTGGCGCGCATCGAAGCCGGCGATATTGCCAAGGGCGACGTGTTGGCGACTGCGCGCATCGCCGGCATCATGGCCGCGAAGCGCACCGCAGAGCTGATCCCGCTATGCCATCCGCTGGCGCTGACGTCGGTTGCGGTGGAACTCGCCTGCAATGCGGCGCGCTCGGCGGTCGAGATCACCGCGACGTGCCGGCTCAAGGGGCGCACCGGGGTCGAGATGGAGGCGCTGACGGCGGCCAGCGTCGCGGCCCTGACGATCTACGACATGTGCAAGGCGATCGACCGCGGCATGACCGTCACCGATCTGCGTCTCTTGCGCAAAGAAGGCGGTAAATCTGGTGTTTACGAGGCGCCATTATGATTTCGGTTGAAGAAGCGTTGGCGCGTCTGCTGGCGCCCTTGGAAAAGCTGCCGCCGGAGCAGGTGTCTCTCGCCGATGCGGTCGGCCGCGTGTTGGCCGAAGATGTCGCGGCCAGGCGCACGCAGCCGCCGTTTGCGGTCTCGGCGATGGACGGCTATGCGGTGCGCGCCGCCGATGTCGCGGAGGTGCCGGTCGCGTTGCGCATCGTCGCCGAAATCCCGGCCGGCGCCGGGTTCGGCGGCGTTGTCGGCCTCGGCGAGGCGGCGCGCATCTTCACCGGCGCCCCGTTGCCCGAGGGGGCCGACGCGATCGTGATCCAGGAGGACACCGAGCGAAGCGGCGACCAGGTCGAGGTGCGCGAAGGCGCAGCGAAGGGCCGCTATGTGCGCCGCGCCGGCCTCGATTTCGCCGAGGGCGATGTTTTGCTCCGCGCCGGCACGCGCCTGTCGCCGCGCCATATCGGCCTCGCGGCCGCGATGAACCGCCCGTGGCTGTTCGTCCATCGCCGGCCGCGGGTCGGCATCCTGTCGACCGGCGACGAGATCGTCATGCCGGGCGACCCGATCGGGCCGCACCAGATCGTCAGCTCGAACGCGCTTGCGTTGTGCGCCTTTGCGACGGCTTGCGGTGCGGTGCCGGTGCTGGTCGGCAACGCGCCCGACGATCCCGATGCGTTGCGGACGATCGCGGCGGCGGCGAAAGGCGTCGATCTGTTCGTGACGACCGGCGGCGTTTCGGTCGGCGAACACGACCTCGTGCGCGACGTCCTCTCGCAGGAGGGCCTCGCGATCGATTTCTGGCAGATCGCGATGCGGCCGGGCAAGCCGTTGATGGTCGGCAATTACCGCGGCACGCCGATGGTCGGCCTGCCGGGCAACCCGGTCTCGACGCTGGTCTGTTCGCTGCTGTTTCTGAAACCGGCGTTCGACAAGCTGAGCGGCCTGGACGCAGCCGCGGAGCCGCCCGCCACGGCGCGCCTCGCGGTGCCGCTCAAAGCAAACGACCGCCGGCAGGATTACCTGCGCGCGCGTCTCGTGCGCGCCGCCGACGGCGCCCTCGAAGCGGTGCCCTTCGAGGTGCAGGATTCTTCGATGATGCACCCGCTCGCCGCCGCCGATTGCCTCGTCGTGCGGCCGCCGCAGGCGCCAGCGCTGGCGGCCGGCGGCGCCGTGCCGATCATTCCGTTTCCCGGCGGCGCCTGGCCGCTGTAACGCCTTGCCGGCCGCCGCCAGCGGCCGCATGCTGTATTCGCCCTGACCCCCTGCGGGAGAATTCCGATGATCTACGAACTGCGCGTCTATCACTGCGTCCCCGGCCGGCTGCCCGATCTGTTGAAGCGGTTCGACACGATCACACTGCCGCTGTGGGACAAGCACGGCATCCGCCAGGCCGGGTTCTGGACGGCGCTGGTCGGCGAATCGAACCAGGACCTGACCTATTTCCTCAAATGGGAAACGCTCGCCGAGCGCGACGCGAAGATGGGCGCGTTCGGCGCCGACCCGGAATGGCTGAGGGCGCGCGCCGAGACCGAAAAGAACGGCCCGA
>DATJUL010000112.1:0-2088 GCA_035502295.1 Allostellaceae bacterium
CCGAGGAGGCCGTAGGACGTCACCTGAAGGTCGAGATCGGGGCGAAACTCGCCGCTCTCGACGCCCTCGCGCAGGATCTGCTGCCAACACCGCTCATAATCTTTCGGGGAGAACCCGATCATTTCGCGAAACCGGCGCTTCACTGATTCGCGTTCGCGCAGATAGACAAACAGATGCGGATAATGCCGGTCGAAGGCTTCGAGATGAGCGAGGATCGCCCGGCGCAATTTCTCGGTCGCCGGGAGGTCGGCCTCGGCAATCACCGCGATCGCCTGATACATCTGCGCGATCGGCTCCTTGACGACGAGATATAAGAGCGCCTCCTTGCTCTCGAAATGATGGTAGAGGCTGCCCTTGAGGATGCCAACCGCCTCGGCGATGTCGCGCACTGTGGCGGCGTGATAGCCCTTGGTGCGGAACACCTTCGCCGCCGCCGCAACAATGTCGTCGAGTGTCGCCATCACCCGTCCTTCTGCCACCGCTCCGTCCGTCGCCGTCCGGCGCTTGGCGGCTGTTGCGCCCGCTGGCCGGCAAGCCGCATTGCATGCCTTAAAACGGGAACGGACCAGGAACACATAGTTAGCCGCCCTTTATACGCTGAGCGGAGGCTTTATGACCATCGCGTTTGCCGGCCACTATCGCCTGGTGCGGCGAGCCCGGGCTCGCCTGTGACGATCGCCGGCGGAAGGCAGCTTCCACTTTTTCGCGGTCAACCGATGGACCGGCGACGTGTGGAACCTGTGGGGCTGCCATCGTTTGTCGACGCCGGCTTTTCGCAAGTCGCAGGCGGCGATCCGCCGCCGCTTCACTCGCTTGGAATTGCAGCAATACGTCCGCCTGCGCCGCCTCAAACCGACATGCACCGTCGAGGATTGATCCCGGTCGGTGGCGGGACTAAGCCTGGAGCGGCCACGACCGGAGACGCCGATGACCAGCGCCGCGCAGCGCACGACCGTGCCGCCGCCGACTGCGGACGAGTTGACTGCGGACGAGTTGACTGCGGACGAACTGATCGAGCGTGCCCGCGCGCTCGTTCCCGAGATCCGTGCCCGGGCCGAGGAGACCGAGCGCAACCGGGCGATCTCGCCGCAGATCATCGCCCGGATCCGCGAGGCGGCGCTGTTGCGCACGACCCGGCCGAAGGAATTCGGCGGGTTTGAATACGACGCCACCGTGGCGCTCGAAATCGCGTTAACGATCTCGGCCGCCTGCGCCTCGACCGGCTGGGCGGTCAACGGTGCCTTGTCGAACGGCATCTCGTTCGGCCATTACCCGATCGAAGCGCAACGCGAATTGTGGGGCGGCGGCGCCGACCCGTTCACCTGCGCCTGTTTTGCCCCGACCGGCAGCGCGGTCCCGGCCGCGGGCGGCTATGTGCTGAGCGGCAAATGGTCGTTTGCCAGCGGCGTCGACCATGCGAGCTGGATCCGGCTCGGCGCGCTGATCAAGCCGCCCGATGCCGCCGCCACACCCGGCGACGGCGCCTTCTTTCTGCTGCCGGTTGGCGATGTCGAGGTCGAGGACAATTGGTTCGTCTACGGGCTGTGCGGCACCGGCAGCAAGAACATCATCGTTCATGACGCATTTGTCCCGGCGCATCGCGTGCTGCGCTTCGCCGACACCCGCGCCGGCGACACTCCGGGCGCCCGCCATCACGCCAACCCGATCTACCGCATGCCGCTCCTGGTGCTGGGTGCGACATTACTGGCCTCGACCGCGGTCGGCGCCGCCAAGGGCGCGCTTGCCGATTATCTCGAGATGACCACCGGGCGCACCACCCGCGGCGCGCTCGCCGGCGGCGGCCTGGCGATGGCCGAGTTCGCGACCGTGCAATTGCGCTATGCCGAAGCCGCTGCCGCCGCCGAAACCGCCGAGCTGATCCTCGTGACCGACCTGCGCTCGGCGATGGCCAGGCTGTGCGCCGGCGAGGAAATCACCATTGCCGACCGCATCCGCAGCCGCCGCAACCAGGCCTATGCGACAAGGCTCGCGCTGCAGGCGGTCGAAGCGCTGAACGCGTCCACCGGCGGCGCCGGATTGCAGCTCTCGAACCCGATCCAGCGCGCGTGGCGCGACGTCAACGCCGTC
>DATJUL010000113.1:0-13967 GCA_035502295.1 Allostellaceae bacterium
GTGCGGACCAGTTCAGCAAACCGGGCGCATGCCTCGGGGCCGGAATTGACCAGCCCGCCGCCGCCATAAAACAGCGGCCGCTTCGCCGCGGCGAGCAGAGCGGCGGCTTCGGCGACGCGCGCCGGATCGGCCTCCATCTGCGGCCGGTAGGTCTTGTGCCGCGCCTGCTCCGGGCCGGTATACGAGCCGACGGCGAACAGCACGTCCTTCGGCAGATCGACGACAACCGGGCCGGGACGGCCGCTTTTCGCGACGTAGAACGCCTCGTGCAGCACGCGCGCCAAATCGGCGACGTCCTTCACCAGATAATTATGCTTGGTGCACGGCCGCGTGATGCCGGTCGTGTCGGCCTCCTGGAACGCGTCGTTGCCGATCAGGTGCGTCGGCACCTGCCCGGTCAGGCAGACGATCGGCACCGAATCCATCAGCGCGTCGGTGAGGCCCGTCACCGCGTTCGTCGCGCCGGGGCCGCTCGTCACCAAGACGACCCCGACCCGCCCGGTCGAGCGGGCGTAGCCTTCGGCGGCGTGCACCGCGCCGCCCTCCTGGCGCACCAGGATGTGGCGCAGCGCGTTCTGCTTGAACAACGAATCGTAGATCGGCAGGACCGCGCCGCCGGGGTAGCCGAATACGACATCGACGCCCTGATCGACGAGCGCCTTGATGACGATATCCGCTCCGCAGATCGGCTCGGCCGACATGATTCCGCTCTCCTCGACGATGGCTGAATCCATCCGCGCCGTCCGGCACGCGAGCCGGCCCGGGGAGGGGCAGCCTAAGTCAGCTGTTGCCGGCCGGTCAACCGCCAACGGTCGATGAACTGTCGCGCGTCGCGCAGGATTTCCGCCGAAAACAGCGCCTCGAACAGGCGATCGGCGGTCATCTGATGGCGAAACCACGTCATCTGCCGCTTGGCGTAGCGCCGTGTCGCGCGCTGCCCTTCGGCAATCGCGTCGTCGAGCGCGATCTCGCCGCGCAGATGGGCGAACAGCTCCGGCAGACCGACCGCCTTCATCGCCGGCAATTCGGGATCGAGACCGCGCGCCAGCAGCGCCGCCGCTTCCGCCAGGCCGCCCGCGCGGATCATCTGCGCGAACCGGGTGTCGCCGGCGGCATAGAGCGCGGCGCGCGGCGGCATCAGCAGCAGCGCACAAAACCGATAACGCGGTGGCGCGTCCTCGCCGATCTGCCACGCGTCGAGCGGCCGGCCGGTCGCCCGCGCCACCTCGAACGCGCGGGTCAGCCGCTGCCGATCGCCGGCCGGCAGGCGCGATGCGGCCGCGGGATCGAGCGCCGCCAGCCGCGCGCGAAAGGCATCGCCGCCGAGCGCGCGATGGAGCGCCGCCGCCTCGGCGCGGATCGCCGCCGGGATCGGCGGAATCGCGGCGAGGCCGTGCTGCAATGCCCGCAGATAGAGGCCAGAGCCGCCGACGACGATCGGCAGCCGGCCGGCCGCCTGCGCGGCGGCGATCTCCGCCAGCGCCAGCGCCCGCCACTCACCGACCGAGCCGCGCTCGGCGGCGTCGAGCCAGCCGTAGAGGCGATGCGGCGAGCGCGCCTCGACCGACGCGTCGGGGCGCGCCGACAGGATGCGCAGATCGCGATAGACCTGCAGCGCATCGGCGTTGATGACCGTGCCGCCGAGCGCCGCCGCCAGTTCCAGCGCCAGCGCCGACTTGCCGCTCGCCGTCGGCCCGGCGATCAGGATGACCGGATCAAAACGCTCGGCCGCTGAACTCATCGGGATTGCGCCGCGCCGCTCGCGATGACATCAAGATGGCGCGGAGCGCAGCAGCGACGCGATCCCGCCGGCATCGAAGGGCACCCTGTGAACGCTGTCCTCACCCTCGTCGCCGGGCCGGACGAAACGGCGCTGCCCGATGTCGTCGCGGCGCTCGGCCGGGCGCTGCCGCGCGCCGGCGCGCCGGATTGGCTGGCGCCCGGCGTCGCCTGCGATCTGGCGCTGGCCGACGCCGACGCCGACGCCGACGCCGACGAGGCCGAGCGGACGGCGCGCGCGGCGATCGGCGAGGCGCGGATCGATGTCGTGGTGCAACCGGGTGCCGGCCGGCGCAAGCGGCTTCTCGTCGCCGATCTCGAAGCGACGATGATCGAGAACGAGATGCTCGAGGAACTGGCGGAGTTCGTCGGTTTGCGCGCGCCTGTCGCCGAGATCACGCGGCGGGCGATGAACGGCGACATTGATTTCGCCGCCGCGCTCGCCGAACGCGTCGCGCTGCTGAAGGGGCTGCCCGAGGCGCTGCTCGATGCGGCCGCCGCGCGCATTCGGCTGATGCCGGGGGCGCGGCCGCTGCTCGCGACCTTGCGCGCCGCCGGCGTGCGCACGCTGCTGGTGTCGGGCGGCTTCACGGTGTTCGCCGACAGGGTCGCGGCCCAACTCGGCTTCGAGCGGGTCGTCGCCAACCGGCTCGACATCGTCGATGGCCGCATCGCCGGCACCGTCGCGCCGCCGATCGTGACCCGCGAGACGAAGCGCGAGGCGCTCTTCGCCGCTGCCCGCGACTGCGGCGTCGCGGCGGCGGCAACGCTGGCGGTCGGCGACGGCGCCAATGACCTGCCGATGCTGCTGGCGGCGGGTCTCGGCGTCGCGTTCCGCGCCAAGCCATCGGTCGCCGCCGCGGCGCGCTGGCGTGTGGACCACGCCGATCTGACCGCCCTCCTCTATGCCCAGGGCTACCGGCAGCGGGAAATCATCGGCTGAGGCCGCTCAGCTCTGATCGAGACGCAGCGCGACAAAACGCAGATCCCCCTGGCGCTCGACCAAGAGCAGGATCGACTTGCGGCCGGCGCGCCGCGCCGCGTCGATCTTGCCGAGGATGTCGCGGGCGGTCGCGATGTCTTCCTGCGAGGCTTCGATGATCACGTCGCCCGGCTGTAGCCCCTTCTCTGCCGCCGCGCTGTCCTTGACCACGGCAACGACGACAACCCCCTTGTCGTCGCCTAACGAAAACTTGCTCTTCAGCGCCGGCGTAATGTTGGACAAGGTGAGGCCGAGCGTTGTAATGCTGTCGGCCAAAGATGTTTTTTGGGCCGGCGCATTGGCGGCGACTTTCGGGCCGTCGTCGAGCCGCCCGACAACAACCTGCAATACTTCCCGCCGTCGCTTGCGCCAAATCGTCACCGGCACGGTGCTGCCGACCCGGCTCTCGGCGACCAGCCGCGGCAGCTGCCGCAGGTCGGGGACCGGCTTACTGTCGTAGCTGAGGATCACGTCGCCCGGCTCGATGCCGCCCCGCTGTGCTGGGCCGCCGGGGTTGACGCTGGCGACGAGGGCGCCAGCCGCCTTGTCGAGACCGAGGCTCTCGGCGATTTCGTCGGTCACCGATTGGATGCGCACCCCGAGCCAGCCGCGGTGCACGGTGTGGTCGGGCTCGCGGATCAGCTCGTCGACGACCTCCCTGGCAAGGTTGGACGGGATCGCAAAACCGATGCCGATCGAGCCGCCCGAGGGTGAAAAGATCGCCGTGTTGATGCCGACCACCCGGCCGTCCATGTCGAACATCGGGCCGCCCGAATTGCCGCGGTTGATCGGCGCGTCGGTCTGCAGGAAATCGTCGTAGGGACCGGCGTTGATGTCGCGCTGCCGCGCCGACAGGATGCCCGCGGTGACGCTGCCGCCGAGCCCGAAGGGATTGCCGATCGCCAGCACCCAATCGCCGACCCGCGCCTTGTCGCTGTCGCCCCAGACCGCAGCGACAAGCGGCTCCGCGGCGTGCACTTTGAGGACCGCGATGTCGGTCTTCGGATCGCGGCCGACGACGGTCGCCGGCAGGTCGGTGTTGTCGTGCAGGATGACGGTGATCGTGTCGGCATTCTCGATCACATGGTTGTTGGTCACGACATAGCCGGACGGGTCGATGATGAAACCCGAGCCGAGCGAGGTCGCCTTGCGCAGCTCCAGGTCGGGGTTCATGCCGTGCTCGGCGTTGTGATTGAAGAACTTCTTGAAGAACTGGTCGAACGGCGACCCCGGCGGGAACGGCGATTGGCCGGGCGCCGTCTCGCCCTCCTGGGCCTCCGATCTGATCGTCTCGGTCGTCGAAATGTTGACGACCGACGGCAACAGCCGGGCGGCGAGATCGGCAAAGCCGTCGGGCCCCGGGCGCGCCGCCGCAGCGTGCCAACCGGCCGGCAAAAGCAACAGCAATGTCAGGGCCGCGGCGGCGATCCCGCGCCGCCCGCGCAACGACAACGACGACACGTCGACAACTCCCCGCAGCAACCGACGCGAGATTACGCAAATCGCGGCCGACAAGCCACATCGCTCGCCGCAGCGCGGCAAGCTCAGCGCCGCACGAGCCATACCAGCGCAACCCCGATCGCGGCGCACAACAGCCCGACGGCGCGCAACACGTGCGGCGGCGTCTGCATGGAGCGCGCGGCAAGGCGTTTCATCGTTTCGGGCAACAGCGCGTAAAGAATGCCCTCGATAACGAGAACCAGCGCCAGGGAGGTCCACAGGTCCCGCATCAACCGCCGCGCAGCGCGCCCGGGAAGGTCCCCGGAACGGTCCCCGGGACGGTCATCGTGTCGGCGCCCCCTCGCCGGCGGCGGCGCGGGGTCCGGCCACGGGGCTTGGCGCCGCTCCCGCGGCCGTCGCCGCTGCGCCCTTCAGCGGACTTTGGAAGAAGCGGAAGAAATTGCCTTGCGGCGTCAGCACGAACGAGGTGCCGTTGCCGGCGAGCGCGTCGCGGTAGGCCTGCAGCGAGCGGTAGAAGGCAAAGAACTTCTCGTCCTGGTCATAGGCCTTAGCGTAGATTGCCGTCGCCTCGGCGTCGCCCTGACCGCGCAATTCTTGGGCTTGGCGCTGCGCGTCGGCGAGGATCACAGTCACCTCGCGATCGGCATTGGCGCGCACGGTCTGCGCCGCCTGATTGCCCTCGCCGCGATAGAGCGCCGCCTGCTGCTGGCGCTCCGAATTCATCCGGGCGTAGATCGCCTCGCTGTTCTGCGGCGGCAGATCGACCCGCCGGATGCGGGTATCGACGACGTCAATGCCGAACGGTTCGGCTTCCGTCCTGACCTCGTCGCGGATCTCGTGCATGATCAGCGCGCGCTGCGCCGATAACAGCGCCGACAGCGGCTCCTTGCCGATGACCTGCCGCATCGAGCTGCTGACCATGACGGTCAGCCGGGCGCGCACCGCATCCTCGTTCCCGACAGTCTGATAGAACAACAGCGGGTTGACGATCCGGTAGCGTGTATAGGTATCGACGATCGCACGCTTCTGGTCGGCGGCGATGACCTCCTCCGGCGGCGGCTCGACATCAAGGAGGCGCTTGTCGAAGAACACGACGTTCTGCACGAACGGCAGTTTGACTTCGAGCCCGGGGTGGTCGATGACGCGCACCGGACGACCGAATTGCAGCAGCAGCGCCTGTTCGGTCTGGGTGACGATGAACAGCGAGCTGATCAGGAAGATGCCCGCGATGACCAAGACGCCGCTGGCGAGAGCGAGAGCGCGGCGGTTCATTGGCCGCGTCCGATCGACAGCTGGGGACCGCCATCCGTGCTCTCCGCCTGCGGCGACGGCCGCGGCGGCGCGGCGGCCGGTTCGCCGCTCGGCGAACCCGGCAGACCCGGCAGCGGCAGATAGGGCAAGACGCCGCTCTTGCCCTCGGCCGACTGATCGATGATCACCTTTTTGCTGTTCTTCAGGATGTCTTCCATCGTGTCGAGATAGAGGCGCTCGGCGGTCACGTCCTGCGCCCGCTTGAACGCAGTATAGACCGAGTCGAACCGCGCCGCGTCGCCCTCTGCCTGGGCGACGACCTGCTGGCGATAGGCTTCGGCGCCCTGGACGATCTTTGTGGCCTGACCCCTCGCCCGCGGCACCACGCCGTTGCGATATGACTCGGCCTCGTTCTTGAACCGCGCCTGGTCGGCGAGCGCCGCCTGCACGTCGCGGAAGGCGGCGATGACCGGCCCCGGCGGATCGACCCGCTGCAGCGTCACCTGCGTCACCAGAATTCCGGCGCCGTACGAATCGAGCAGCTGCTGCAGGAGCTTCTGCGTATCGGTCTCGATCTGCTGGCGGCCGCCCGACAGCTCCATCGCCAGCGTGTTCTCGCCGATCACTTCGCGCAGCGCGCTTTCCGCCGCCGATTTGACCGTCTTCTCCGGATCGCGGATGTTGAACAGATAGGCCTTGGCGTCCCTGATGACCCAGAACAAGGTGCAGTTGACATCGACGATGTTCTCGTCGCCGGTCAGCATCAGCGATTCCTCCGGCACCTGGGCGCTGGCGGTCGGTTGTCCCTCCTCGTTCTCCTGGCTGCGATAGCCGATCTCGGTCCGGTTGACGCGGGTTACGGCCGGCGTCAGCACGGTCTCGATCGGCGCCGGCAGGTGGTAGTTGAGGCCGGGCTGGGTCGTGCGATTATAGGCGCCGAACCGCAGCACGACGCCGACCTCGTCGGGCAGCACGCGGTAGAACCCGCTCGCCAGCCACAACACGACGATTGCAATCGCGACGACCGCGATGCCGGTGCCGCCGCCGATGCCGCCCGGCAGCAGGCGTCGAAAGCGGTCCTGGCTGCGCCGCAGGAACTCTTCGAGATTGGGCGGATAGGGCGGGCGCGGGCCGCCACCGCCCGGACCCTGACCGTTGCCGCGGCCGCCGCTGCCCCAGGGCCCGCCGCCGCGCGGCCCGGTGCCCCACGGCCCACCGTCACTATGCCACCTCATTGCCACAAGCCCTTTCCGCGGCGGCCATCGCCGCGGCATTCCCGGCGGACCCCCGCCCTCGCCCACCGGGCGAGGGGTTCGATAGAGGGCGACGGCGGCAGGGTGTTGTCAAGCACGAGCGCCGCGCCTAAATGCACCGCATCCCTTCTCGGCCGCGCGCAGGGGCCGTGGCCGCAACGCGCAGGCGGGCAGCAGCCGATGTCGGTAACCGAAAAGCAGGTCCTCGACGCGCTGGCCGCGGTGCGCGATCCCGACAAGGGTGGCGACATCGTCTCGCTCGGCATGGTCACGGGCGTCGTCGTGCGCGACGGCAATGTCGGCTTTGCGATCGAGGTCGAGCCGGCGCGCGGTCCGCGGCTCGAACCCTTGCGCAAGGCGGCCGAGGCCGCGGTCGAGGCGCTCCCCGGCATTGTCTCGGTCACCGCCGTGTTGACCGCCGAGGCGGCGCCGCGCGGCGGCCGTGCCACGCCGACGCCGCCTGTCCACGCCCGGCCCGAGGCGGCGGCGCGGCCGGCGTTGGCGCCGGGGGTCAAGGCCATCGTCGCGGTTGCCTCGGGCAAGGGCGGCGTCGGCAAATCGACCGTCGCCGCCAATCTCGCGCTGGCGGCGCAGGCCAACGGCCTCGCCGTCGGCGTGCTCGATGCCGACATCTACGGCCCCTCGATGCCGCGCATGCTGGGAATATCCGGCCGGCCGCGCTCGGCCGACGGCCGCATCCTGCAGCCGATGGAGAATTACGGCATCAAATGCATGTCGATCGGCTTTCTCGTGCCCGAAGAGACGCCGATGATCTGGCGCGGGCCGATGGTCATGAGCGCGTTGCAGCAGATGCTGCGCGATGTCGCCTGGGGCGAACTCGACCTCATGATCGTCGACATGCCGCCCGGCACCGGCGACGCGCAATTGACGATGGCGCAGCAGGTGTCGCTGGCCGGCGCCGTCATCGTCTCGACCCCGCAGGACATCGCCCTCATCGATGCCCGCCGCGGCCTTGCCATGTTCAACAAGGTCAACGTGCCGGTGCTCGGCATGATCGAGAACATGAGCTATTTCCTGTGCCCGCACTGCGGCAGGCGCAGCGACATTTTCGGCCACGGCGGCGCGCGCCGCGAAGCGGCGCGGCTCGGCGTCGAGTTTCTCGGCGAGGTGCCGCTCGATCTTGCGATCCGCGAAACCTCGGACGACGGGCGGCCGATTGTCGCGACCTGCCCGGATTCGCCTTATGCCGAGACCTTTCGCGTCATTGCCGCGCGCCTCTGGGAGAAGGTCGCGGATGACGGCGCCGGCCGCGCGCCGCCGCGCATCGTCGTCGAATAGGGTCGCCCGTCCCGCCGGAGCGCAGGATCAAGGCGGACAGCGGCGCCTGCGCGAGCGCGGCGATATCGGCTACCACTGAGGCTCAGCCGCGATAATAATCGGCGCGGGGCGGCGGTCGCGGCGTGGCGGGGTGAGCGTCGGAGAGCCGGGGGGCGCGATGATAAAAGTCATGGCGATTGTCGCGATGCTGACCGGTCTGTTGGCCGGCCCGGCCGCGCACGCCGCCGACAACAAGGTTGTGCTGCAGCTGTCGGGGCCGGCGCAGTTCGAATTTGCCGGTTATTATGCGGCGCTGTGGCAGGGATTTTACCGCGCCGCCGGGATCGATGTCGCGATCAGACCGGCCGGCGTACCCGAGGAGGCGTCGCTCGACCCGCTGCGCGCGGTCGCCGACGGCCATGTCGCGTTCGGCGTCGCGCCCGCCGGCGCGCTGGTGATCCGCGCCGGTCAGGGCCAGCCGCTGGTTTTGCTGGCGCCGATTTTTCAGCGCAGCGGCGCCGAGATCTACTACCGCGCCGCCGACGATTACGCCTCGCCCGGCGCGCTCGCCGGCGCCAGGGTCGGGCGGCTCCCGGCCAGCAACATCCTCGATATCGAGATGGCGACCGCGCTGGAGGCCGAGGGGATCGACCCGGACAAGCTGAATTCGATTCCGCTGCAGCCCGACGCGGCGGTGGCTGCGCTCGCCGACCGCCGCGTCGATGCCGTGCCCGGTTCGGCCTGGACGTTTCCGTGGCTGGCGCACGAGAAGGGGTTCGCCGTCAAATCGATCAACCCGGCCGATTACCGCGTCGAATTTTACGGCGACACGCTGTTTACGGCGCAGCGCTTCGCCGCCGACCACCCCGACCTCGTGCGCGCCTTCCGCGCTGCCTCGCTGAAGGGCTGGGCCTACGCGCTGGCGCATCCGGACGCGGTTGCGGCGCGCCTGCTGAAGGCGTTGCCGCATCCGCCCGGGATCGCCGACGCCGCCGGCTTCGAGCATTACCAGGCGGAACTGGCGCGCTCCCTGACGCGCTACCCGGCGGTCACGCTCGGTCATTCGAACCCCGAGCGCTGGGACCGCATCGAGGCGAGCCTGGCCGGCGCGCGGGCGCTCGTGCGCGCCGCCGAGCCGACGGATTTCGTCTACGATCCCGACGCCGCCGCGCGACGCCGCCACGATCTGCGCTCGTTTGCCAAGCTCGGCGCGGCGCTCGTCTTTGCGCTCGCGGTCGCTGCGTGGCTGGGACTGCGCCGGCGGCGGCAGCCGGGCATCGCCGCGCCGCAGCGCCCGCTGCCGCCGGCTGATCTCAACGCGACGCTCGGCCGCCTGGAGCGCGCGATCCGCCGGCGCCTGCCGCGCGGCGCCACGCTGCGCCTGTCGCTGCTGCCGGCCTTGTGGCGCTGCCGGACCGAGCCAGGCGCGGTGCGGCGGCTGGTGCTCGACCTGGTCACCGCCGCGTCGGCCGACCTCAAGGATGGTGGCGAATTGGTCGTCGGCACCCGCAACTATGCGTTTGACGAGGCCGCCCTCGCGGCGACGCCCGATGCCCGGCTCGGCGAATTTGCCCGCGTTACGGTGCGCGACAACGGTCGCGGCCTGTCGGAGGCGGCGCTTGGGCAGCTCTTCGATCCGGCGACGACCGTGCGGCCGGCGGTCGCCGTTGCGGCCGCCGCGCTGCGCGCCGCGGGCGGCTTTGTGCGGGTCGAGAGCGCGGAAGGCGTCGGCACCGCGGTGCACCTCTATTTTGCACGCGCCGCCGAAGCGGCAGGCGCCACATCCGGCAAGCCCGGCAAGCCGGCCGAAGCTGCCGAGTAGCGGCGCCGGCAACGACGCCGACGGCAAGTCAGCGGCGAAAACGACAAAGGGTTGCGCGGGTTGCGCCGTCGTGCGAAGGGCAGCGCTCTGACACCCGCAGGAGGATGGAACATGGCCGGACGGTCAGCAGGACGAGTCGCACTCGTCACCGGCGGCGCTCGCGGCATCGGCGCGGCGACCGCGGCGCGGCTCGCCGAAGACGGCGCCGCGATCGCAATCGCCGATCTCGACGCGGCCGGCGCCGCGAAGACAGCGGCGGAAATCGCCGCGGCCCACGGCGTCAACGCAATCGGCCTCAAGGCCAATGTCGCCGAGGCGGCCGAGGTCGAGGCGATGGTCGCCGAAATCGTCGCGCGGCTCGGCTCCCTGGATATCCTCGTCAACAACGCCGGCATCACCCGCGACAATCTGATTTACCGGATGACCGACGAGGATTGGGACGCCGTCATCGGCGTGCACCTGAAGGGCGCCTTTCTGTGCGCCCGCGCCGCCCAGCGCGAGATGGTGAAGCGCGGCTGGGGCCGCATCGTCAACCTGTCGTCGGCCTCGGCTCTCGGCAATCGCGGCCAGACCAACTATTCGACCGCCAAGGCCGGGCTGCAAGGCATGGCGCGGACGCTGGCGATCGAATTGGGGCGCTACGGCATCACCGCCAATGCCGTCGCGCCCGGCTTTATCGACACCGAGATGACGCGCCAGACCGCGATCCGCATAGGTCGCGACCCCGAGGAATGGAAGGCCGAGGTCGCGCAGCAGATCCCGGTGCGCCGCGCCGGCGTGCCGCGCGACATCGCCAACGTCATCGCGTTTTTGTGCAGCGACGACGCCTCGTTCGTGTCGGGCCAGGTCATCTACGTCGCCGGCGGCCCGCGCGGCTGACCGGCTCGGAAGGATCGCTCCGTGCGCAGCCTGTGGTCGGATGGGGACGCCGCCGCGATCGTCGCGCATTACCGCGACCGGGGCATCGGGCCGGACCCGGAGCTGGTGCTGCGTGTCTATACCGCGCGCCTGTTGGGCGGCGACCCGCGCCTCGTCTTGCATGGCGGCGGCAACACGTCGCTGAAAGCCGTCGCGCCCGATCTCGCGGGCGTGCCGGTCGAGGCGCTGTATATCAAGGGCAGCGGCGGCGATCTGGCGACGATCGAGCCGGCCGGCCTGCCGGCCGTGCGGCTCGCGCCGCTGCGGGAATTGCGGGCGCGCGCGGCATTGACGGACGACGACATGGCGCGCCGGTTGCGCGCCGCGCTGATCGATCCGGACGCGCCGAACCCCTCGGTCGAAACGCTGCTGCATGCCTTTCTGCCGCATAAATTCATCGATCACACCCATGCGACGGCGGTCTTGAGCCTGGCCGACCAGCCGGACGGCGCCGCGCGCATCGCCGATCTCTACGGCGAGCAGGTGGGCGTCGTGCCGTACCTGATGCCCGGGTTTGCCCTCGCAAAGAAGGCGGCCGAGGTCTATGACGCGGACCCGGCGGTTTCAGGTCTCATCCTGCTGAAGCACGGCGTCGTCAGCCTCGGCGCCGACGCGCGCGAGGCTTACGAGCGCATGATCGCCATCGTCGCCGCCGCCGAGGCGCGCCTGACGCGCGACCGCCGCGCCGTTTTCGTCAAGGCCGCGCTGCCCGCCGCCCTCGCCGCGGCGGCCGACATCGCGCCGATCCTGCGCGGCGCCTGCGCCCTCCTCGGCCCGGAGCGGCCCGGCGCTTGGCGCCGTTTTGTGCTGGATTTCCGCGGCGGGCCGGCGGTGCGCAATTTTGTCGACGGCGCCGAGCTCCAGCGCTACGCGAGGGCCGGCGTGGTCACGCCCGACCATGCGATCCGCACCAAATTCCGGCCGTTGATCGTGCCGCCGCCCGAGGCCGGCAGGCTCGACGAATTCGCCGCGGCGGCGCGGGCGGCGGTCGCGACATTTGTCACCGATTACCGTACCTATTTCGCGCGATACGATGGCGGAAGCGGCAAACGCGAGATCGATCCGGCACCGCGCGTCGTGCTGGCGCCAGGGGTCGGGCTGTTCGGCCTCGGCCGCAGCGCTCGCGACGCGCAGATTGCCGCCGACCTCGCCGAGAGCTGGGTCGCGACGGTTACCGATGCCGAGGCGATCGGCCGCTTCCAATCGATCAGCGAAGCGGAGGCGTTCGAGATCGAATATTGGCCGCTGGAACAGGCGAAGCTCGGCCGACGGCAGGAAAAGTCGCTCCAGGGCCAGGTCGCCGTCGTGACCGGCGGCGCCGGCACGATCGGCCGGGCGACCGCATGCGCGCTCAGCGACGCCGGCGCCGAAATCGTGCTGCTCGACCGTCGCGGCGCCGGCGCCCAGACTGTCGCTGTCGCGTTCGGCGGCCTCGGTGTCGATTGCGATGTGACCGAGCCGGCGGCGGTGCGCGCCGCCTTCAAGCTCGTCGCCGAAACGTTCGGCGGCGTTGATATCGTCGTCTCCAATGCCGGCGCGGCCTGGCAGGGCAAGATCGGCGAGGTTGACGACAAGACGCTGCGGCAGAGCTTCGAACTCAATTTCTTCGCGCACCAGCACGTTGCGCAAAATGCGGTGCGGATCATGCTGGCGCAGGGAACCGGCGGCTGCCTCTTGTTCAACATCTCGAAACAGGCGGTCAGCCCCGGCCCCGATTTCGGCCCGTATGGCCTGCCGAAGGCCGCGAGCCTGGCGCTGATGCGGCAGTATGCGCTCGAATACGGTGCGGCCGGCATCCGCGCCAACGCCGTCAACGCCGACGGTATCCGCGGCGGTCTGTTGACCAGCGCGATGATCGCCGACCGCGCCGGCGCCTACGGCATCAGCGAACAGCAATACATGAGCCGCAACCTCTTGGGCCGCGAGGTCACCGCCGAGGATGTCGCGCAGGCCTTTCTGTCGCTGGTTGTGGCGCAGAGCACGACGGGAGCGTTCCTGACCGTCGATGGCGGCAACCTCGCCGCCGCCCCGCGGTAAGCCGCGCGCTGATCAATCTCGATCAATGCAGCCGTTGGCGATGGCGCAGGCGGCCGAGATCGGCATCGCTGAGGCGCACCGAGAGATGCGCTGCCTCGCCGTCGTCGCGCCGGCCCACGACCTCGCCGTGCGCGTAAATCCACGCGAGCGTCCTGCCGTCCGACAATGGCACGTCGAGCCGCACCGCGCGGGCGTCGTCTTCGAACCGGCGGTCGAAGAGGCGCAGCAGCGCGTCGCACCCCTCCCCGCTCGCCGCCGACAGCGCGACGGTCGACGAATTGCGCTGCGCCTGATTTGCGAGGCTGGCGCGCTCGCCCGGCTCCAACAGGTCGATCTTGTTCAAGACTTCGATCATCCCGTCCCCGGCCGGCTCGGCGAGGCCGAGATCGCCGAGCACCGCCAGCACGTCGGCCTTCTGCGCGGCGCTGTCGGGGTGGTGCGCGTCGCGCACATGGACGACGATGTCGGCCTCGGTCACCTCTTCGAGCGTCGCGCGGAAGGCGGCGACGAGATGGGTCGGCAGATCGGAGATGAAGCCGACCGTATCGGACAGGATCGTTTTGCGGCCGGACGGCAGGTCGAGCCGCCGCATCGTCGGGTCCAAGGTCGCGAACAGCAGGTCCGCGGCGCCGACCGCGGAGCGTGTCAGTCGGTTGAACAGCGTCGATTTGCCGGCATTGGTGTAGCCGACCAGCGCGACGACCGGATAGGGCACGCGGCGTCGCGCCGCGCGGTGCAGCCCGCGGGTACGCTTTACGTCTTCGAGGTCGCGCCGCAGCCGCGCGATGCGCTCGCCGATCAGCCGGCGGTCGATCTCGAGCTGGCTTTCGCCGGGGCCACCCAGAAAGCCGAAGCCGCCGCGCTGGCGTTCGAGATGCGTCCATGAGCGCACGAGCCGCGAGCGCTGGTACGAGAGCGCCGCCAGCTCGACCTGCAGCCGCCCCTCATGGGTGCGGGCGCGGGCGCCGAAGATTTCGAGAATGAGGCCGGTGCGGTCGATGACCTTGGCCTGCCAGGCGCGTTCGAGGTTGCGCTGCTGCACCGGCGACAGCGGCGCATCGACGACGACGAGGCCGATCTGGTTGTCGGCGACAAGGCCCTTCAATTTGTCGACCGTGCCGCGGCCGAACAGCATCGCCGGCGCCGGCCGCGCCAGCCGCACGATCTCGGCGCGCACGACCTCGCG
>DATJUL010000114.1:0-2754 GCA_035502295.1 Allostellaceae bacterium
CGATCCCTTGCGCGCCGCCGATCTCACGCATCTGCGCTTTGACGGCGAGCGCAGCCGCGACCGCGAGGCGCCGGGCGTGCGCATCGAAGCGGCGCGCCGCGCGGTGTGGGCGGCAATCCAGGCGGTCGGCGGCATCGCCTCGCCGGCGGGCTCGTGTCTCTGGCACGTGCTCGGCTGGCAGCGTACGGTGAAGGAATGGGCGCTGGAGCAGGGCTGGGCCGGGCGGCGGGTCAGCCAGGAAGCCGCCTCCGGCATCCTCGTGGCGGCGCTGGGCGCGCTGGAAACGCATTTCGCAATGCCGATTCGTGTATCATCATCGCATTTTCATGTTGACAAATCCGGATCGATCTGATATAAGTCGCGCACACTGGACAAATCGGGCGAGGCAACGGCGATGCCGCCAGCGAGCGGGCAAGGCATGGCGGCGATGCCGGTCGCCGAGGATGTCGAGGCGCGCGCCCGGCGTCTCGGCATCACCGCCGAACGGGTGCTGCTGGAATATGCCCGCATCGCGTTTTCCGGCATCCATCATGTCGTCGAGTGGGACGCGGGCGGCATCCACGTGAAGCCGTCGGAGAAGCTCTCCGAGGACGAGCGCGCGGCGATCGCCGAGATCGTCGCGTCGGCCAAAACCGGCGAGATCTACCGCGTCAAGCTGCACGACAAGCGGCCGGTGCTCGACTCGCTGGCCCGCCATCTCGGTCTCTTGCCGCCGCAGAGACACGCCCCGGATGAGGACGACGAACGGCTCGACGATGCTGACGATCCTCGCGAATTCCTTAGTCGCGAACTCGATCGCCTCGACCGGGAAGCGGCTGCGGACGCAGATCCTCGGGCTGAGCCGGGAGCGCCTGCAACGGATCGTTCGGCGCTATAAGAGCCGCCGCTTCTGGCGGCCGCGCCCGGCGCAGACGCCGCCCCTCGGCGACTGGCGCGTCTGGCTGCTTCTCGCCGGCCGCGGCTTCGGCAAGACCCGCGCGGGGGCCGAGTTCGTGCGGCGCGAGATCGCCGCCGGGCGGGCGCGCCGCGTCGCGCTGGTCGGCCCGACGGCGCTCGATGTGCGCAACGTCATGGTCGAGGGCGACAGCGGCCTCCTCAATATCGGGCCGCGCCGGCGGCGGCCGCTCTACGAGCCGTCGAAACATCGCCTGACCTGGCCCAACGGCGCCGTCGCCGAGACCTTCTCGGCCGACGAGCCGGATCGGCTGCGCGGGCCGCAGCACGATCTGGCGTGGTGCGACGAACTCGCCGCCTGGCGCTATCCCGCCGCCTGGGACATGCTGCTCTTCGGGCTGCGGTTCGGCGCCGACCCGCGCGTCGTCGTGACGACGACGCCGCGCCCGATAAAGCTGCTGCGCGCGCTCTTCGCCGATCCAACGGTCAGGGTCACGCGCGGCCGCACGATCGAGAACCGCGCCAACCTCGCACCGGCCTTTCTCGCCGCGATCGTCAAGAAGTACGAAGGGACGCGGCTCGGCCGCCAGGAACTCGACGCCGAGTTGCTCGACGATCTGCCGGGCGCCTTGTGGACGCATGCGCTGATCGACGCCGCCCGGCTCGCCGCGGCACCGGAGGGTCTCGCCCGCATCGTCGTCGCGATCGACCCGGCGGTCTCCTCGGGCGAGGACGCGGACGAGACCGGCATCGTCGTCGCCGGCCGCGATGCGGCAGGCCACTTCTATGTGCTGGCCGACGCCTCGGCGCGCCTCGCGCCCATTGAATGGGCGCGCGCCGCCGCCGCTTCCTACAAGGCGCACCGCGCCGACCGCGTCGTCGCCGAAGTGAACAACGGCGGCGATCTGGTCGAGGCAACCTTGCGCGTCATCGACCCGAACCTCGCGTTTCGCGCCGTGCATGCCGCGCGCGGCAAGGCGGCGCGCGCCGAGCCGGTCGCCGCGCTCTACGAGCAGGGCCGGGTGCACCACATCGGCGCGTTCCCGGCGCTGGAAGACCAGATGTGCGCGCTGGCGCCGGATTTCGACCGCGCCTCGCAGGGCTGGTCGCCCGACCGGGTCGACGCGCTGGTCTGGGCCTTGACCGATCTCTTTATCGACCCGCCGGCCGGCGAGGGGATTCTCGATCTCTATCGCCAGGCCGCCGCCCCACCCCCGCCCTCGTCTTCCCGGCCCGCTGCGCTCCCCTCCCCGGCGAGCGGCGGAGACGGGGGCGGGGGCCCCCTGGAGCAGAAGCAGCAATGACATTGCTCGTCAAAGACGCCAACACCACCGTGCAGCCGCTGTCCACCGTCGCCGACGCCAACAGCAACCTCGTGCCGGTGCACGCGCCGGCCACGACAGTCTCCGGCGTCGCGGCGCCGGTCGGCCCGCAGAACCCGCTGCCGGTCGTCAACACCGCCGGCGCCGGCGCGACCGACGGCAGCGGCACGCTCGCCGCGGGCGGCAGCGCGCAAACGCTGTTCGGCGGCATCGTGCCGGTGAACGGCTTTCTGGTGCAGAACAACTCGTCGGCGGCGCTGTGGATATCGGATGTCGGGGCCGCGTCCTCCGGCGGCGCGTCCATTCAGATCGCCGCCGACGGCGGCCTCTTTACGACGCCCTCGGGCTACAAACCGGCCGGCGCCGTCAGCCTCTGGGGCGCCACGACCGGCCAGGCCTTCGCCGCCCGGCGCTGGTGACCGATGCTGGATCGATGCCGGGCGTCCTTCGAGACGGCCGCTCGCGCGGCCTCCTCAGGATGACGGCCAGAGTCGGATGCCATCGACAATGCTCGTCATGCTGAGGAGCGTGTCGGCCC
>DATJUL010000115.1:0-2663 GCA_035502295.1 Allostellaceae bacterium
GCGATCGAAGCGCCGAGCGGGATCGCCGCGCAATCATAGGCGGTCGCGATCGTCAGCGCGAGGCCGCCCTCCGGCCCATGGCCGCGGCGCAGCCGCCGCACCCGCCCGACATCGGTGACGATTCCGGTGAACATGGCGCAAAGCTAGAAGGCTCGGCAGCGCTTGGCCAGCGCATTTCGCGCACCGCCTGCCGCATGCCGCACGAACCTCGCCGGCCGCGACCGCTGTCAGGCAGCGGGCCAGTCCGTGCGCGGCAATTGGAGGTCGCGCCAGACGGCATCGAGCGCGGCAACGAGGGCGGCGATATCGGCGTCGCTGTGCAACGGCGTCGGGGTGATGCGCAGCCGCTCGGTGCCGCGCGGCACGGTGGGATAATTGATCGGCTGCACGTAGATGCCGTGCTCGCGCAACAGGAGATCGGAGGCGGCGCGGCACAGCGCCGCGTCGCCGACCATGACCGGCACGATGTGGCTCTGGTTCGGCATGACCGGCAGCCCGGCCTCGCCGAGGCGGCGCTTGGTGGCCGCGACCCGCTCCTGATGCCGGGCGCGCTCGGCCCCGCTTTCGCGCAGATGGCGCACCGCCGCCAGCGCGCCGGCCGCGAGCAGCGGCGGCATCGCGCTGGTAAAGATGAACCCCGGCGCATGGCCGCGCAGAAAATCGACCATCAGCGTCGATCCCGCGACATAGCCGCCCATGACGCCGAATGCTTTCGCCAGCGTGCCCTGGATCACGGTAAGGCGCCGCGAGACGCCGTCCCGCTCGCCGATGCCGCCGCCATGCGCGCCATACAAGCCGACGGCATGCACCTCATCGAGATAGGTCATCGCACCGAAGCGGTCGGCGACATCGCACAATTCGCCGATCGGCGCGATATCGCCATCCATCGAATAGACCGATTCGAAGCACACCAGCTTCGGCCGGTCTTGCGGAATGCCGGCCAACAATTCGGCCAGATGCTGCGTGTCGTTATGGCGGAAGATGACGCGCTCGGCGCGGCTGTTGCGGATGCCGGCGATCATCGAGGCGTGGTTCATCGCATCCGACAGGACGACCATGCCGGGCATGCTGCCGGCCAAGGTCGACAGTGCCGCCTCGTTCGCGACAAAGCCGGAGGTGAAGACCAGCGCCGCCTCGCGGCCGTGCAAGGCCGCCAGTTCGCGCTCCAACAGCACATGCGCGTGGCTCGTCCCCGAGATGTTGCGCGTGCCGCCGGCGCCGGCACCGGAGCCGCGCAGCTCCGCCTGCATCGCCGCCAGAACCTTGGGGTGCTGTCCCATGCCGAGATAATCGTTGGAGCACCACACCGTCACTTCGCTGCCGATGCGGTGGTCGAAGGCGCGCGGAAACCGGCCGCAGCGCCGCTCCAGATCGGCAAAGATGCGATAGCGCCCCTCGGCATGCAGCGCGTCTACGCGCGCCTTGAAAAAATCGTCGAAGTTCATGGTGTCGCCGTAACCGTAGATTTAACCAACATAGCATCCCGTCGCTTGCGCGTCAGTGCGCGCTGTGTCGCGCCCCGGCAGTGGGCCGACACGCAAAGGTGGCGCGGGCCGGCAACAGGAGCGGGCAATAATCCATCCAATAATCGGTTGCAACGGGTGTGGCCGTCGTCCCCTTCGGGCATTGCTGCTGGGCGTCGGCCTTTGCCTTGGCGAAGCTGGTAGCGAGACCGTCGTAGCAGATCGCGACGCGCGGCGGCGCTGCCGGCTGGCCGGCTTTTACCGGCCGGGCGGGCTTGGGCAGGGTCGGGAACGGGTTGAGGGCGCCGCAGCCGGCGACCCCCGCCAGCGTCGCGAGCAGCGCCAGCGCCGCGGCAAGGCGGCGCATTACGCCGCCGCGGCCAAGGCCCGCTCGGCGAACAGCGCCGCCGCCATCAGCCGCGCGTCGTCGCCGATCCGGCCGACCAGCTGGATGCCGGTCGGCAATCCGCCCTCGCCCCACACCGCCGGCAGCGTCACGCACGGCACGCCGAGCAGGGTCCACATGCGGTTGAACACCGGATTGCCGGTATAGCCCAGGCCCTTGGGCGCTTCGCCCGGCGCCGCCGGCACGACGAGCGCTTCGCACGGGCCGAAAAACGCATCGAGCCGGACGCGCGCCAGCGCCGTCTCGGCGATCGCCGAATCGTATTCATCGGCGCCGACCGTCATGCCGTCATCGAGCATCTGCGCCAGCCGCGGCGATAATTCGGCGCTTCTCCGCACCCGCTCATGCGCCAGGCTGCGCACCAGTTCGTAACCCATGACCCGATCCTGCGCCCGCGTCAGCCCGCGGTGCTCCGGCGGCACGGCGATTTCGGCGATCGGCGCCCCGGCGCGCCCGAGCGCGGCGCGGGCATGGTCGAGCGCCCGCTCGGTGCTCGGCTCCGCTTCTGCCCACATCGGCGTCTTGTAGAATCCGAACCGCGGCGGCGCCGCCGGCATCGCAACCTCGCGCAATGCCCGCCGGTCGCTGAGCACGCCGGCGAAAAACGCCGCGTCGGTGACGTTGCGCGCCATCGTGCCGACTGTGTCGAGGCTGTCGGCCAGCAGCTTGACACCGGCCCGCGGCAACAACCCGAAGCTCGGCTTGAAGGCGACGATGCCGCAATACGACGCCGGGCGAATGGTCGAGCCGGCGGTCTGCGTGCCAAAGGCCAGCGGCGCCATGTGGTCGGCAAC
>DATJUL010000116.1:0-11471 GCA_035502295.1 Allostellaceae bacterium
GAGGGTGACCGGTTCGTCGGACATGCGGGAAATGTGCTACGTCGCCCGACCGAAGACAAGCGGCGCGCCAATCCTCAGCGGATCAGCACGATTTCGACGCCGACATCGACGTTTGCCCAGGCGCGGTCGGCGGTCAGCACCGGGCATCCCAACCTGTTACCGAGCGCGAGACATGCGCGGTCGCCGAGCGACAGCCCGGCATGCCTGGTTCGCACGCGCAACTGCGCCGCCGCGTGAGCTTCGCGCCGTTCGAACGCATAAACCCGCAAATCAAGCGCCACCACGGCCGTCTCCGCCTGCGCGTCGGTGAGGCCATCGTCAACGAGTTTCGTCAGGACCTCGCATAAGTTGACGGCGCTGATCGACGCCTTGACCATTCGCCGCGGATCGAACTTGCCGAACGGTTCGTTCTTCAATGCGGCGAGGATTGCGGAAGCGTCGGCGACGATCTCGTCGTCATTCACGTTCTGCCTCGGCCCGGCGTTCGGCAATCAATTCGGCGACCAAATCGCGGCCGGAGCCGTAGCGGGCGACGATGTCCTGCGCGGCCTTGATCGCCTGCGCCGGCGTCCGCAGGCGCAATTCGCCCTCGCCGACCGCCTCGACGAGCAATTCGTCACCGGGCTTGATGCCGGCCGCGGCGCGACATTCCGCCGGGATCACGATGCGGCCCTGCTGATTGACCCGTGTTCTTACTGCCATGACACAGGCCATATATTATGACATCATTTTCTATGGGTGACACTTTTGGGTTGCGATGTCAATTGCTCATCGGTGTGGCAACCGCTATCGTGCGATCGATCGATCAAGGAGCGCTGCGATGCTGAGCGTGACCCGCGACATGACATTGCCGACCGCGATCACCGGCTCCTACCCGCGGCCGTTGTGGTTCAACGCCAACCTCGACGGTCGCTCGTTCAAGACGATGCTGGGCGATTCCTTGTTCCGCGAGCAGTATCTCGACGCGGTCGCGGCGGTCATCAACGCGCAGGAAGCCGCCGGCCTCGACATCGTGACCGATGGCGACAGCCGCTTCGACCTCGCGGTCGGCGGCAAGTCATGGTTTTTTTATCCGATCGAGCGGCTCCATGGCATCACCGGCCACCGCGACACCTCGCCCGGTTGGTCGCAGCGCCCCGGCATCCGCCCCGGCAAAATTCTCTACGAGGTGGCGGAGGCCTATCAGCCCGGCGTCGTCACGGAAAAGCTGTCGCGCGGCCCGCTCGAATACGCCGCGATCTGGCAGGTCGCCCAGCGCCTGTCCGATAAGCCGGTCAAATTCGGCGCGATCGCCGGCCCGACGCTGGCGAGCATGCTGTGGGACGAGCATTACCGCGACGACAAGGCGCTGATCCTCGATTTGTGCGACATCATGAACGCCGAGTTCAAGGAATTGGCGGCTTGCGGCTGCAAGCTGATCCAGGTCGAGGAGCCGCGCCACCACGGCATGACTGTCACCGGCTGCAGCGATGCCGATCTCGAATTCCAGACTGAGGCGTTCAACCGCCAGCTCGCCGGCGTCGATGCCGAGATCTGGGTGCACACCTGCTGGGGCAACCCCAACCAGCAGCGCATCTATTGGGAGGTGCCGAGCTATGAGCGCGCCCTGCCGCACCTGCTGCAACTGAACTGCGACGTCATCACGTTCGAATGCGCCTCCAGCGGCGGCCGCGACCTGCCGCTCTTCGCCCAATACCCGACCGACAAGAAGATCGGCATCGGCGTCGTCAACCACTGCAACACGGTCGTCGAGCCGGCCGAGCATGTCGCCGGGCTGATCAGGAAGGCGCTCGAATACATCCCGCCCGAGCGGCTCGTCGTCACGACCGATTGCGGCTTCGGACGCGAGGGACTGTCGCGCCGCATCGCCTATTACAAATGCGTCGCGCTGGTCGAGGGCACCAATATCGTGCGCCGCGAGCTGGGCGTGCCGGAAGCGCATATCCGCGCCGCCGACCCGCGGCTCTACTTCGCCGGGGCGGCCGGCTGAGTTTTGCCGGCGGCAGCGCTCGCCGCTGCCGCCAGCGCCGCCTTCAGGGCCGCATCGTCGGGTTTCAGCGTCAGCGCGTGGGCGTAAGCCTCGCGCGCCTTGGCCGGCTCGCCAAGCACCATGTAGGACCGCCCGAGCTGCGTCCAGCCGGCGAGATCGCCCGGTTGCTTGGCGAGGCGGGCGGCGAGCCGGCCGACCATCATGTCGATCATCGCCCGGCGCTCTTCGGGTGTGGCACTGGCCGTCGCCTGGCCGACCGCGGCGACCGTCGCGGCCGACGGCATGCCCGCCGCGGTGTCGCCGGCATCGGCAGCCTCGGGCGGCGCCGGAGCCGCCGACGCGACGCCGAGCCGGGCCTCGGCCTCACTGATGCGCTGGCGCACGACCGGCAGCCACGCGGCATCGGCCGGCGAATCGCGCAACAGCGCCCGCCAGGCGTCGAGCGCGCCCTGCGCATCGCCGTGCTGCAGCTTTGCCAGCGCCAGGTAATAACGCGCCTTCGGCGCCGTCTCGGGGTTCGTCAAGGCGGCTTTGAGCGCCGTCGCCGCGGCCGGCGTCACGTTGCCGTCGGCCGCCAGCACCTGCGCCTCGCCCCAATCCGCCATCACATCGGCGCGATCGCCCGACAACGCGGCAGCGCGGGCGTAGGCCTGGGCGCCGGCCTCGTAATTCCCGAGCCCCATTTCGGTGCGGGCGAGCAGCACCCAGCCGGTCAGGTCGTCCGGTTCGGCCTTGAGATGCCGGCGTAGCTGGTCGAGCGCGCTCGTCATATCGACGTGGCCGGCCGGGGCGGCGGTAGACGCGACGTTGGTGTTGGCGTTGCCGCGATCGGCAAACGGCGCGTCGGGCAGCGACGGCGAACCGAGCGCGGCGTAGATCAAGAGCGCCGCCACCGGCATGACCAGGATGGCGACGACGCCCGCCGCGATCGGTTTCGGATGCGCCAGGACCTCGTTGCTGACCGGGCCGAGCGCGATGATGCGGCGGCCGATCTCGGCGCGCGCCGCCTCGGCCTGCTCGGGGTTCAAGACGCCGCGGTTGATGTCGCGCTCGACCTCGGCGAGCTGGTCGCGATAAACCGCGAGATTGTAGGCGTCGCGCGCAAACGGCTGACCGCGGCCGAGCAGCAGCGGCAACAGCAGGGCCGCGACGGCCACCGAGGTCATCGTGACGAGGGCGATCGCGATGGCGAGGCTCATGCGTCGCCTGCTTCGCCGAGCGAGGTGGCCAGCCGGCGCTGTTCGTCAGGACTGAGCGGCGGCGGCTCGGCGTTGCCGCGGCGGCGGTATAAAAAGCGGGCGATCCCGAGCGCGCCGAGCGCCAGAACGAGCGGCGGCCCGCCCCACAACAGCCATGTGCCGGCTTCGAAGGGCGGCTTCAACAGCACGAAATCGCCGTAGCGCGAGCGGATATAGGCGATGACCTGGGCGTTGCTGTCACCGGCAACGAGAAGGCGGCGCACCAACAGGCGCAAATCGTGCGCCAGGTCGGCCTGCGATTCTTCGATCGACTCGTCGCGGCATACGAGGCAGCGCAGCTCGCTCCCGATATGCTCGGCGCGCGCCTCCAGCACCGGGTTTGCCAGCATCTCGCTCGGCAGCACCGCAACGGCCGGCAGCGACGAGGCCAGGAGCCCGATCGCCGCGGCAAGCAGCGCGACCCACAGGTCATTGCGAGCAAAGCGAAGCAATCTGGAACTCATTTTTCGAGCCGGGCGACCAGCGGCAGGATTGTCTTCGCGACGTCGGCTTCGCTGAGCGGGCCAACATGCTTGTAACGGATGCGTCCGCTGCGATCGACGAGGAACGTCTCGGGGACGCCGTAAACCCCCCAGTCGATCGCGACGTCGCCGCTGTCGGCGCCGATCCGCCTGTAGGGATCGCCAAGCGCCGTGACCCAGGCGCGCGCGACGGCGGGCTTGTCCTTGTAGTCGATGCCGTAAATCGGTACGCCGCTGCGCGCGAGCGCGCTGAGCGCGGGCGCCTCGTCGCGGCACGGCGCGCACCACGAGGCAAACGCGTTGACGAGGCTGACATGGCCTTTCAGATCGGCGGTCGAAAAGCCGGGCTGTCCGGCGATCAGCGGCGGCAGCGAGAATTGCGGCGCCGGCTTGTTGATGAGGGCCGACGGCAATACGTCGGAGTGCACCTCGATCCCGACATAAAACCCGGCGATCAGCAGCGCAAACAGCACGCCGGGCAGCATGAACAACCAACGGCGCATTATTCGGCGGCCTGTACCTGGGCGGTGGCGGCGGCCCGCGCCCGCGTCGGCGCACCGACCCGATGCCGCCGGTCGGACAATGACACCAGCCCGCCCAATGCCATCGCCGCGGCGCCGAGCCAGATCCACGGCACCAGCGGGTTGTAATAAAGCCGTACGACATAGCCGCCCGTGCCGTCGGGCGCGCCGATCACGGCATAGACATCGGCGAGGAGATCGGTGTGGATCGCGACGCCGGTCTGGTCGCCGTCTTCGGAGGTGTAGAAACGCCGGAAGGGATGCAGCTCGGCGATCTCGCGGCCCCCGTCGAGGAGCCGCATATTGGCGCGGGTCTCGGTCCAGTCGGCGCCGCGGACGGTTTTGACCGAGTTGAACGCCACCGTGTAACCGGCGATATCGTAGGATTGTCCGGGGCGGCCGGTCAGGAATTTATGCTCGCGCCACGCGTTGGAGCCGGTGATGCCGACGATGACGATGGCCATGCCGGCGTGGGCGATCGTCATGCCCCAGGCGGAGCGCGGCAGATGCAGCGCCCGGCGCGCGACGGCCGACAGCTTGTCGCCGAACAGATGCACGCGCTCCGCCAATTCGCTCGCCGTCGCGGCGAACAGCCAGGCGGCGAGCGCCAGACCGCAGGCGGCATAGATCGAGCGCACGCCGGCCGCCGCCAGCGTCACGACCACCGCCGCGACGGTCGCGACAAACGCCCATTTGAGCCGCACCAGCGCCGCCAGCAGATCGCCGCGCTTCCACGGCAGCATCGGCCCGACGCCCATCGCAACCAGCAGCGGCACCATGATCGGGACAAAAGTCATCCGGTAAAACGGCGGCCCGACCGATACCCGCTGCCCGGTCAACACATTGAGAAACAACGGATAGAGCGTGCCGATCAGCACCGTCGCCGCGGCCGTCGTCAACAGCAGGTTGTTGAGCAAGAGGCCGCCCTCGCGTGAGATCGGCGCAAACAATCCGCCGCCCTGGAGTTGCGGCGCGCGCCACGCGAACAAGAGGAGCGCGCCGCCGGTATAGAGGCAGATCAATATCAGGATGAAGATGCCGCGCCGCGGATCGACGGCAAAGGCATGCACCGAGGTCAGAATCCCCGAGCGCACCAGGAACGTGCCGACGAGGCTCAGCGAGAAGGTCAGGATCGCCAGGAGGATCGTCCAGGTTTTGAGCGCCTCGCGCCGTTCGACGACGATCGCCGAATGCAACAGCGCGGTGCCGATCAGCCACGGCATGAACGAGGCATTCTCGACCGGGTCCCAAAACCACCAGCCGCCCCAACCGAGCGTGTAATATGACCACCAGCTGCCGCCCGCGATGCCGGCGGTCAGCGCGCACCACGCCGCCAGCGTCCACGGCCGCACCCAGCGCGCCCAGGCCGGATCGACGCGGCCCTCGATCAGCGCCGCGATCGCGAAGCAGAACGCGATCGAAAACCCGACATAGCCGAGATAGAGCATCGGCGGGTGAAAGGCGAGGCCGCGGTCCTGCAGCAGCGGGTTGAGGCCGGCGCCGTCGGCCGGGATCGGCGACAGCCGCAGAAACGGGTTCGAGGTCAACAGGATGAAGACGAGAAACCCGACCCCGATCATCCCCTGCACCGCCAGCACGCGGGCCCGCAGCCCGGGCGGCAGGTTGCGGCCGAAGACCGCGACCGCCGCACCGAACAATGCCAGGATGAACACCCACAGCAGCATCGATCCCGGGTGGTTGCTCCACACGCCGGTCAGCTTGTAGAGCAGCGGCTTCATGCTGTTCGAATTGTCGGCGACGTTGACCAGCGAAAAGTCGCTGACCGCATAGGCATGCATCAGCGCGAAGAACGCGAAGGCGACAAATGCGAACTGCATCAGGGCGGCCGGCCGCGCCCAAGCGGTCATCACCGCATCGCGCCGCGCCGCGCCGACCAGCGGCACGACGGACTGCAGGATCGCAATGCACAGCGCCAGGATCAGCGCAAAATGGCCGGCTTCGTCGAACATGGCGCCATCCGTCCGTGTGGGGCAGCGCGGTTCGGTCCGCGCTGCACTGCGAGGCTCATTGCGAGCCCGCAGTATCGCCGACGCCGGCGGGCACGCAAGGCCCGCCTCCGGTCGCGGCGGCAATATACCACGCCCGCCGCCGGCGCCGCGGCGTCATCCAGTCGCGTCCAGTCGCCGGGCGGCCAGCGGCAAGAGGCGCGCCAGGCGTTCGGCCCAGGCGACCTGGCCCGGCGCTTCGGCGAGCAGGTCCTGGCGAATCTCGATCTCGACATGGGCCAAGCCCCGCGCTTCGCCATGCACCGGCACGGTATAGTCGCTGTCGCCGGTGATCGCGTAGGGCTCGTTGTCGCCGACCGCGAGGCCGCCCTCCGCGGCCAGGAGATCGAGCATGAGGCGCGGCAGGCGGAGGTCGCGGCAAGCGGCGTTATACAGCACGCCGACCTCGACCCGCCGCGCGATTCCCTTGAACACCGGCGTGAAGGAATGCATCGCGACCAGCAGCGTGCGCCGGCCGGCGGCGCCGCGGGCGTCGATCAGAGCGGCGATGCGGTCGTGATAGGGCTGAAAGACGGCGCGGCGGCGCGCCTCGCGCTCGTCCGGCGTCAGGCCCTCGTTGCCGGGAACCGGGGTCACTTCGCTGACGAGCGGGATCGCGCTCGGCCATTCCGGCCGGCGGTTGCAATCGATGACGAGCCGCGAATAGGTCTGCAGCACAGCCGTCGCATCGAGCCGCTCGGAGAGCGCCTCGGTGACGCCGGCGATGCCGATGTCCCAGGCGATGTGCTGCGCCCGCTCCGCTTCGGGCAGGCCCAGATTGCCCAGGATTTGCGGGATCGCGCGGCCGGCGTGGTCGGCGGTCAGCAGAAAGTCGGAACCGCCGTCGGGCCGCA
This sequence comes from Allostellaceae bacterium, assembly GCA_035502295.1. Lineage (GTDB taxonomy): Bacteria > Pseudomonadota > Alphaproteobacteria > ATCC43930 > CGMCC-115725 > DATARH01. Next base: position 7,092 of record DATJUL010000116.1, read on the forward strand.
GCACCCGCACCGGCGGGGGATCGTCCGGGCCGAGCAGCGGCGGCGCGTTCGTCGCCACGTCGGTTAGCGCCGCTCCTCGCGCGGCATCGCCTCCTGGCCGCGGGTTCCACGCACCTGCTGCCATTCCGGGCGCTGCACGTTGACCAGATCGCCGAGCGCGGCGTAGCCGGAGCCGGACAGCCGGCCGGCGGGGTTGAGCAACCGCGGATCGACCCTGCCGTCGCGCCAGACGGCGGGATCGACATGCGCGTGCAGGATGCGCGCCAGCACGATATTGGTGTTGCCGTCGGTGTAGATCTGCGCCACCGCGCATTCGAGGTGCGCCTTCGCCTCGCCGACGCGCGGCGGCTGCACCTTGGCGGCCGGCACCGGGGTCAGCCCGGCCCAGCCGAACTCCTCTTCCTCGGGCGGAAAATCGCAGGAGGTGAAGTTCATCCGCTCCAGGAGATCGATGCTGACGATGTTGGCGACGAACTCCGGCACCGCGCGCAGGTTGGTGATCGTGTCCTTGACGCCGGTCGAGGCAAAGGCGAGGTAGAACGGATTGCTGCCCATCAGGTTGAAGTGCGAATACGGCGCCAGGTTCTTGACGCCGCTGGCGGACAGGGTGGACATCCAACCGATCGGGCGCGGCACCACCAGCGCGTTCATCAGGAAATAGAAGGCCCGGCCCTGCCAGTCGTCGGGTCCGACCTCGAGATCGCCGTCGAGCATGTCGGGCGGGTTATGAGAATTCTGCGGCATCGATATGGATCCTGTGCTTCGGCACGTCTGACGATAGCAGCGGGTTCGGCGCAAACCAAACGATCCGGTCGCGGATGCAGGCCGGCGCTTCGCGCACCACAAGCCGGTCTGGCTATGCGGCGGCGCTGGTGACGACGAGGCGGCGGCCAAGCGCGCGCATCGCCGCTTCGATCTGGTCGAGGCGCGAGGCATGGTCGAGGTCGAAAAGGCGCTCGACGTGCTGTGGCGCAATGCCCATGCGCCGCGCCAATTCGGCACGCGAGATGCGCGCCGTATAGAGCGCGCGGTAGAGTTCGAGCTTGCTCGCGGTCAGCGGATCAATACCGACGAGCGGCCGTCCCTCCGCCGGCGACGGTTCGGGGACCGAGTAGCCCTCGGCGAGATGCCCGGCGAGGATCGACGCCAACAGGTCCGACGCCCGCCTCAAGGCCTCCTCCCGAGTGTCGGCTTGGCTATGGCCGCCGCTCAACTGCATTCCCCGCTCTTCAAAGAAGAAATCTGGAAAACTGATCGTGAAGCCCCCCTCCGGTTCCGGATCGAGCTGGACCGGGTAGGCGACCGAGGCAAGCGAGGACCGCGTGCGCTTCATGCTGGTCTCCGTTCAAATCTGATCGCGGCGCAGCCCGAGCTGCTTCAGGATTCCGGCCAGCATGCCCGCCTTCAGGTCACCACTGCCGGTCGGTACGCGGGTGATCCTCTCACCGAACCGCACCTCTACATGGCCGCCCTTGCCGCGCTGCGGATCGATCGTGGCGCCGAGGCGCCGCAGCCTCCGCAGCAATTCGCGGCTGTTCATCGCGACAATTATACATCGATCGGCGCCGAGCCTTGGCGGCCACTTACGCCCGCAGCGGAGCGAGCTCGCCGGTGGCGAAATCGTCGCGGAAGCCGCCCGATTGCCGGCGCCACAACGCGGCGTAATGGCCGTGCGCGGCGAGGAGCCGCTCATGCGTGCCCTCCTCGACGATGCGGCCGCGATCGAGCACGACGAGGCGGTCCATGCGGCAGATCGTCGACAGGCGATGGGCGATCGCGATGACCGTGCGGCGTTCCATCAATTCGGCGAGCTGCTCCTGGATCGCCGCCTCGACCTCGGAATCGAGCGCCGAGGTGGCCTCGTCGAGCACGAGGATCGGCGCGTCCTTCAGAATGACGCGCGCCAAGGCGATGCGCTGGCGCTGGCCGCCGGAGAGCTTGACGCCGCGCTCGCCGACATGCGCGTCAAGCCCGGTGCGGCCGTGCCAATCCTCGAGCCCCTCGATGAATTCGAGGGCATGGGCGCGGCGCGCCGCAGCGATGATTTCTGCTTCGCCGGCGTCGGGCCGGCCGTAGCAGATGTTGTCGCGGATCGAGCGGTGCAAGAGCGAGGTATCCTGCGTCACCATACCGATCTGCGCCCTGAGGCTCTCCTGCGTCAGCCCGGCGATGTCGCTGCCGTCGATCAGGATGCGGCCCTCCGCCGGCCGGTAGAAGCCCAAGAGCAGATGGACGAGCGTCGACTTGCCGGCGCCGGAACGGCCGACAAGGCCGACCCGCTCGCCCGGCGCGACATCGAGTTCCAGGCCGCGCAAGACGCCGCCGCGGCGCGGCGCCCGGCCGTAGTCGAAATGCACGTGCTCGAAGCGGATCGCGCCGGCGATCGGCGGCAGTTCGACGGCGCCCGGCAGGTCGGGCATCTGGCGCGGCACCGCGATCGAGCGCATGCCGTCCTGCACCTGGCCGATATCGTCGAAGATGGCGGCGATCTGCTGCGCCAGCCAACCCGAAATGTTGTTGATCTGCCACGCCATCGGGATCGCCATCGCAACCGTGCCGACGGTGATGCGGCCTTGCATCCACAACCCGATCGCGAGGCCGCCGGTGCCGACGATCAACAGCGCGTTCATCGATTGCAGCGACAGGCTCCACAGCGTGCCGAGCCGCTGCTGCGAGCGCCACGCGTCGGTGTGCTCGTCCACCGCCTCGCGCACAAAGGCGTCCTCGTCGCGGGCGCGGGCGAACAGTTTGACGGTCAGGATGTTGGTGTAGCTGTCGACGATCTTGCCGGTCAGGATCGAGCGCACCTCCGACATGCGGCGCGAGCGCTCGCGCATATGCGGCAGAAAGCGCGTCAACACCGCGAGGTAGAGCGCGAACCACGCGACGATCGGCACCGCCAGCCGCCAATCGGCCGCCGATAAGAGGCCGATCGCGCTGGTGCCGTAGACGACGATGTACCAGATGCCGATGATCGACAGGACGACGCTCTCGCGCAGCGCCGGCCCCGTCTGCATGACGCGCGAGGCGATGCGTCCGGCGAAATCGTTCTGGAAGAACGTCCAGCCCTGGCGCACGACATGCCAGTGGTTCTGCCAGCGCACCAGGTTCGTGAGGCCCGGCGTCATGATCTGGTTGGCGACGATCGTCTGCGCGATATGCACGACCGGGCGGATGAAGAGAAACAGCGCCGCCATCAGCAAGAGCGCGGTGCCGGCGTCGCGCCAGATCATCGCCGGCGTCTCCGACGTCACCAGCGCGACGACGCGGCCGATGCATACCGGGATCAGGGCGTCGGTCGTCGCCACCAGGAGGCCGGTGACAAACAGCGCGGCCAGCGGCTTCGGCACCTGGCGGATGAAATGCCAGTAGAAGCGGGGCAGCGCGTACGGCTCGCCGAGCGCCGGCGGCGGCAGGTCGGGCGGTTCGCCGGTCGGCTCAAGCAGGCGTTCGATCCGTCGCAGCATCGGTGCTAAATGCGCGCGCGGCGCCCTGGGGTCAACCGTGCCTTATGTTTGTGCAGCCCCGCGCCCCCGGCGCAGCTCTGGAAAATCATCCGCCGCGGCCCCCTCGGGCGGTAACCCGGCCGCTGTTGCCCCAAAGCTGCCGCTCAGTCTAGTCGTGCAACCATCGAATCCAGGCCCGCGCGTGGGATCAAGCGCAACTGGGCGAGATCATTTTCGACATACAGCCGAAGGCATCGCTCATGGGACTCAAAAAAGCCCTGACTCTACATCGGCTTGCGGCTTTAACGAATGCCGGGTTCAGAACGCCGTCGAAGATGGCTTTTCGACAGCTTCCGCGGGAAGCTGAAAGTGTGCTTTGATAAACAACATCATTCGGCCAAAACATGGAAATGGCCTCGGAAAATTGTTCAGACGGATCAGGGCTTTCCATAACAGCCATTCTCCGTCATTTCTGTTCCTCCGGGACTTGACATGGACCCCAGCGACGCGGCGCACGCGTTGAGACCCGCGTTGATTGCCAGCCGAAAATGGTAGTGGGGGTCGTAGGCCGGCGGGTTTGGGCGTCGGTCGAGACACGCATGTATCCGACCATCATGTGCGGAAATCTCCGGTTGATCGGCTTCCGCATACTACGCTATTCTGATGGAGTTTGCAGGTTTTTTAGAGGCCAATCGAGCGCTGAACCCGCGGTTGGCTGGACGAGATTTTTGATATTAGCGGTAGGCGGCCTCTCGCCGCACAACCCTCGGGCCCTGCGCCCAAGTAAAATGACCGGAATCGGCGCAGAGTTGCCGGTGTGAATTGGTGGCCGGATCGAGGCGGCGGGCCGCGGTCAGCGCAGTTCGGGGAAATCGTCTTCCCAGAATTCGGCCGGGCCGCGGTCGCTCGCTCCGCGGCGTGCGGCCTCGCCGGC
>DATJUL010000117.1:0-3847 GCA_035502295.1 Allostellaceae bacterium
CGGTGGCGCAATCCCGTTTGCGACGGCGCGCAGGGTAATCGCATTCGGGCCGAATCCCTTTACCGTCGTTCCCGCGAACGCCGCCTACGCCCCGCATCGCTCCTCCCATTGCTGGTTCGTCATTGCGAGCGAAGCGAAGCATCCCGATCGAGCGTCGCGGGATTGCTTCGTCCCCGCGGATCAAGTCCGCGGGTCCTCGCAATGACGGCCAAAGAATCTCCCGCGGCGACGCCGGCCAGCGCGCCGCCGACCCGCCCGGTTCGCGGTACAGACCGGCGGCGCGGCGCACGCGGAAATTCCCTCAGAACAGGGAATTTTTCGCGATTCAGCAGGGAATTCTCCATTGCCGGCCGACGGCGCTGCCAATCGCCGCCTCGTTGCGATTTTGTCGAATATGGCCGGAAAATTTGCGTTTTCAAGAACGGCCGCCAAGGCTGCCGCCGGGGCGGCTGGCCAGCAGGCGGTTGCGCATCGAGGCGGCAGTGCGCCGAATCAGGCCTCGCCGATCGGCTCGATCATCGCCGCTTCCATCGCCTCCTCGGGCGCCTTGCCGCCCCACACCACCATCTGAAACGCCGGATAGAAGCGCTCGCATTCGGTCAGCGCGATGTCGACAAGATCCTCGACCTGCTCCGAGCTCGCCGCGTCATTGCCGCGCAGCAGCACCGCGTAGCGGAACGCCGGCGACGCTTCGCCGGCGGCCAGGTCGAAATGGCCGAGCCACAGCCGCTCATTGGCCAGCGCCAACAGCTCGTAAAGCGGCCCACGCCGCCGCTTCGGCACCTTCAAATCGAAGCCGCACGAAAAGTGCAGCGCAGTCAACTCCTCCTGCCACAGGAAATACAGCCGGTAATCGCACCAGCGGCCGGAGATTTCGACGATCATCTCCTCCTCGCTGGCCCGGTCGTGCGCCCAGTCGTTGGCGACGACGATTTCTTCGACCAGATCGATCGGGTTGCCGGCGTGAGAATGGACTTCGACCACGGAAACAGAGGTCATCGCGCCCTCCTGGAGGCGGAACGTAACGGTGGCGGCAAACCTGCAGCTTGTTTAATCGGGCGCTCCTCACGGCTGTTCAAACGGTTTCAATGTCTCCCCGCGGGGCCACGCTGCCAAAGCGCGGCCGCCATTGCAAGACTAGATTTAGCGTATCGGCGCATTAACCCCTCAGGGTATTGAGGCGGTTGGCGTCGGTCGCGCTGCGTCTTCGAGCGCCGCAAGGCGCGCCTCAAGCGCCTCGACGCGACGCAGCAGCGCCTCTTCTTCCTCGCGCGCCCTGGCGGCCATCGCCTTCACGGCCTCAAATTCCTCGCGGCTGACCAGGTCCATGCCGGCCAGCACGCGTTCGAGCTGGTCGCGAACGCGCGCCTCGATCTCGCCGCGCACGCCGCTGACAGCGCCCATCGCGCCCGAGGCGACGCGTGCCATGTCGTTGAAAAACCGGTTCTGGCTCTGCATGCGACAATCCTTTTGCCTGGCGCGCCGATCATCCGATCGGCCGGTTCGGCGAGAGCGGCAAGGGCTTGTCCGGTTTGCGGATTGTGAAGGTCAGCAGGCCCTCGCCACGCTCCACCGCGACGAGGTCGAGCCCCGCGTGATGGCAGAAATAGGGGATGTCGATCGCCGCCACCGGATCGCTCGCGAGCACCGTCAATGTGCCGCCCGGCGCGATGCCGCGCATCGCCTTGGCCGTCCGCAGCACTGGTTCGGGACACCGCAGCCCCCGCGCATCGAGCAATTCCGGCAAGACGGCCGAGCCTATTCCGCCGCCGCGCGCTTCTCACCCTCGCCCTGCGCGGCGTGCCGGTCGATCGCCTTCTGGATCGCCGCCGCTGCCTGGCCGATGAAATCGCCATGGTGGCTCGTCGCAAAATCATAGCTGCCGCGCAACAGATCGCGGCTCTGCTGGAAATGCGGATGCACAAACCGCGCCATCAATTCGTAATGCCGCTTCGTCGCCTCCCAGTCGGCCCAGTTGTGCGCCAGTTCGCAGATGACGCCGAAACCGCCCGAGCCTTGCATGAGCCGCTCGATGTACGCGATCGCGTCGTCGGGCGTGCCGATGCAGCCGGTGCCCGTTTCGAGCAGCCATTCGGCCGCGTTGCCGACCTCGCCGGGGATGATCGGAAACGTCGCAACGTCGCGGAAATACTGGGCAAACGCCTCGATCCCGAAGCGCACGTTGTGCATCGCCTGGGCGCGCGTCTCGGCGATGTGGAACATGCCGACGACGCGCCAGTCCTTGCGGTCGGGGCGGTGCCCGTTGGCGCGCGCGGTCGCTTCGTAGAGGTTCCAGTTGGCGGTGTGGCGCTCCATCTGCGCCGGCGCCGTGCCGCCGATCGACAGCATGCCGACGCCGTGCGTGCCGGCCAGGACGCCGCCCGACGGCGAGCGCGCCGCCGCGACCGCCAGCTCCATATGCGGCCGCGTGTAGGGCCGCAGCTGCAGTTGCGCCTCGGTCAGGTCAAACCAGTCGGTCTTCCGGCTGACGATCTCGCCGCGCAGCAGCCGGATGATGACGTCGAACGACTCCTCCATCATCTCGCGCTGCTTCAGCGGGTCGATGCCGACCTTCAGCGCATCATGGACCAGCGCGCCCGGCCCGACGCCGAACATCGCGCGGCCGCGCGTCATGTGGTCGAGCTGCACCATGCGGTCGGCCAGCATGAACGGGTTGTGGTAGGGCAGCGAGACGACGCCGGTGCCGAGCCGGATGTGGCGGGTGCGCTGCGCCGCGGCGGCGATGAACATTTCCGGGCAGGCGATCACCTCGAAGCCACCGGAGTGATGCTCGCCGATCCACGCCTCGTGGTAGTTGAGCCGGTCGAGATGCTCCAAGAGTTCGAGGTCGCGCTCGATCGACAGGGTCGGGTTTTCGTCGTGATTGTGAAACGGCGCCAGAAAGATGCCGCTTCTGAGATAGGGTGCGTTCATGATCCGCCTCGCCGCCGGGAGATGCGCGTCTTGGGCCAATGTCGCGATTGCCGGCGGCGCCCGCAAGCGGTTTTCCGCGGCGGCCGCGCGTCGCCCCGGACGGGTCAGCCGGAGCCTGCCGGGGCGTTGATCGCCTGGCGGTAGCTTAGGGCCTCGGCGATGTGGCGCCGGGTGACGGCATCGGCGCCGTCGAGATCGGCCAGCGTGCGAGCGACCTTCAGCACCCGGTGATAGCCGCGGGCCGACAACCGCAGGCGCTCGGCGGCGCGCTGCAGCAGCGCGCGGCCGGCCGGCTCCGGCGTCGCCACCGCATCGAGCAGCGCGCCGTCGGCCTCGGCGTTGGTGCGGATGCGGCGCTCTTCGGGAAGCTCGGCATAGCGCCGGCTCTGGCGGGCGCGGGCGGCGGCGACGCGGCGCGCCACGTCGGCGCTGGTCTCAGAGGGCGGCGGCAATGCCAGATCGGCGGGCGAGACGGCCGGGACGTCGATGTGGAGATCGAGACGATCCAACAGCGGACCCGACAGGCGCGCCTGGTAGTCGAGCGCGCAGCGCGGCGCCCGGCCACAGGCGCGCCCCGGCTCCGCCAGATAGCCGCAGCGGCACGGGTTCATCGCCGCCACGAGCTGAACGCGCGCCGGGTAGGTCACATGGCTGTTGGCGCGGGCGACGCTGATGTGCCCGGTTTCCAGCGGCTGGCGCAGCGCTTCGAGAGCGGCGCGGTTGAATTCGGGCAATTCGTCCAAAAACAGCACGCCGTGATGGGCGAGAGAGAGTTCGCCCGGACGGGTGCGCAGCCCGCCGCCGACCAGCGCCGGCAGCGAGGCGGAATGGTGCGGATCGCGAAACGGCCGCTCGCGCAACAGGCCGCCGCCGCGCAACCCGCCGGCGACCGACTGGATCATGCCGAGTTCCA
>DATJUL010000118.1:0-6214 GCA_035502295.1 Allostellaceae bacterium
GTAAGTCGTTGATACGACTCAAGAGAGAGCGTGCAAGAGATTTTCGCGTGAAGGACCTCTAGCCCTTTGCCGTGCTGCTAGCGCGCAAGCGGACACCATCGCTGGCGCAGAATTTTTCGCGCCAGCGTAAAGCCGGACAGCGTTTCCCGCCACCTTGACGGTGCAAAGGAATCGGGGATGGATCTCGAACCGCTCGTCCACCGCGCCCAAGCGGGCGATGTCAACGCCTTTGTCGAGCTGACCCGCGGCTACCAGCACCTCGCCTTCGCCTCGGCGCCGGCCCTGGTCCACGATCTGCGGCACGACCGATAGGCGCGTCGGCGGCGTCATTTCGGTGCTTTGCTGACTACGAGCTGCTGCGGTCTACGCCCGACGAGGACGATGCCTGCCGAGACGAGTTGGATCGCGGCGGCGACCACGAATGGCCAGACGTAACCGCCCGTGAAATCGCGCACCGAGCCGAGCACCGCCGGCGCGAAGGCGAACACCGCCTGATTGATTGCCACGGTCAGCGCGACCGCCTTGCCGATATCGGCCGCCGCGAATTCCTTCTGGATAATCAGCGGCGGCAGCGACACGAGATTGCCGACGCCGAGACCGAACAGGATGCAGCCGCATAAGAGCGCCAGCGCGCCGTCGGAGAGTGCGAGCAGCGCGGTGCCGATCGCCTGTACGAGAAAGTTGAGCGCGGCGATACGGCGGCGATTGTCATCGCGCAGGAGCCGCCGGAACAGCGACCGCCCGAGCACAGCGCAGACGGTCACCAAGCTGACTGACAGCGCCGCGCCGTCGGCGCCGAGCGTGGGCGCAAGGCGCGTGACCAGATGCGCGAACAGGCCGACCTGGGCGAAGAGGCCGAGTGCGAAGGCGGCCGAGATCGTCACGAACTCCCGATCGCGCAACAGCGCGGTTTTGCTCAGCGCCGATGTCGGTTGTGCCACCCCCGCTGCCGGCGGGAGCGGCTGCAAATACTGCCCGCAGAGCGGCCACAGCACGGCGACCGCGATGCCGCCCAACACGGCGGCCGCAGCGGCAAATCCAAGCCCGCCGATCGCCGTCACCCACAGCGGCGTAAAGATCAGCCCGCCGATGCTCGCGCCGTTGAAGGCGATGCTCAGCGCCTTGGGCCGCTCGCGGTCGAACCAGGGCGCGACGATCGCGTTGATCGCCGCGCCGGTCGTCGCCGCCGAACCGGCGCCGCTGACGATGGCGATCGGAAACAATTGCCAGGGTGCGAGGGCATTGCCCCACAGGATCGCGCCGAGGGCGGTGCAGCCGACGCCGGCTTGCGTCACCCGCGCGATGCCCCATCGCCCATAGGCTTCGGGCAGATAGGCGACGAACAGCGCGCTGAACAGGAAATGCGCCGTGACCGCCAGCGAGACGAGCGCGACCGGCCAGCCGCGTTCCTGGTGCAAGGTGTCGAGGAAGACCGAGGGGCCGTAGAAACCTATGCCCCAGCCGAACACCGCCAGTACGAAGGCGAAACGGACGACTTTCCACCGGAAGTTGACGTCGACCCGTTCGGCTGTTTCGCTCGAAACCATGATCCGCTCCGCGTTTTTGTGCAGCGGCGCAGAATTAGGCGCGGGCAGGTAGGCGAACTCGCCGAAATCGGACTCAGTCGGCACGAGGCTGGCCGAAATCTGACTCCGTCCCCGTATGATTGCGGCAAGAGCTGATCGGAGCCGGGATGCTGGACTTTGACGAATGCGATCGCGCGCGGATCCGCCGTGACCAGAGCTATGACGGCCGTTTTTTCACCGGCGTGCGCACCACCGGGATCTATTGCCGCCCGGTTTGTCCGGTGCGCCACGCGCACAGCAAGAATGTCGAATACTATCCTTCGGCAGCCGCGGCGGAGGCGGCGGGATTCCGCCCGTGCCTGCGCTGCCGGCCGGAAACCGCACCGTTCTCGCCGGCATGGAAGGGATCGCTTGCTACCGTCGAGCGGGCGATGCGCCTGATCGACGAAGGCGCGCTCGACGCTGCCGTGGTCGACGCGCTGGCGGAGCGCCTTGGCGTTGGTGCGCGGCATCTGGCGCGCTTGTTCCAGAAGCATGTCGGCGCGACGCCGACGCAGGCGGCACAGACCGCCCGCGTTCAGCGCGCCAAGCGCCTGATCGACAGCACCGATCTTTCGATGACCGAGATCGCGCTCGCCGCCGGGTTCGGCAGCTTGCGCCGGTTCAACGCGGTGTTCGCAGCGGTTTACAAGCGGCCGCCGAGCGCGATCCGGCGATTGCGCCGGCCGCAAACCCGGTTCGTCCATCCAGGCGCAGCCGCGCTCGCGATTGCAGGCGGATAGTCGAGGAAGATTGCCTCCCGGACCCGGGACAGGGGCGGTAGCCGCGCGAAACAGATCGGCAAGCGGGTCGCCGGTTAAATTTGGGTGCTTTGCCGGCGGGGCTTTTCTGAGAAACTGACGGACGCAGCGGCAACCCAGCACCTTGAGGAGGGGTGGAGTAACGGGTGGGGTAGCGGTCCATGACGGTCGACACGAGGGGTATCTGCCGGGGCTGGCGCTCGCTCTGGTGCTGAGCTTCTTGTTGATGGGGGTGGTTTGGCATTTCGCCTTCGCCAACCCAAAATCGCCCAAACTCATCCGCTTCTGGCGCTATTTCCGATCGAGCGACCTTTATCCAGAGGGCTATAGCGGCGAATTTGGCGTCCGCACGCTCATGACGGTCGACGAGCAGGCGGACGGTTGGCACATCTGCTTCATGCAGGACAATATCAGCGAAATCGGCAATGTCGCCCATTCGGTCGAGCGGCTTGCGACCGCGGTCTATTTTGAGCCCTGTGCCCATGGCAGGCCTTGGGCGCCGCGGAGAAGCGGCCTCTTCACGTCGCTTGCCGATCGCTTCGCGCGCCGCCGGCGGGTGACTGCCCTCGATCCTTACCGCTTCCACTTCTATCAGCACATCCCGCCGGGGGAAGGCCGGCGGGAGGCGTTCGACCGCGTGGCGCTCGGTTTCGAGCTCGGCGAATATCGCAACCCCGAATGGCTCGGCTATCCGGTCATTCCGCAGGTCGTCCTGTGCGGACAGTGGCCGCCCGCCCGCTGCGCGGTCGAAGGCCGAAGACTATCAGGTAACGTTGAATCGACCACCACGACGCATAAGCGGCGCGGCCGAGCATTTTCTCACCAATCTCTGCCGATCAACCCACACGGACTGTTACTTGAACCGAGATATCGCAGCCGCTCTGCGCAAAATCCAAGAGCCGCAAGGCTCGCTCTCGGTTGTCGTGTTCAGAATGGGAAACCCAGCCAATCGGACAAGGGGTCATCGGCGGAGATCATCTCGTAGGGTGTACCGATCGCGTTAATCACCCGCACCAGCCATTCGCCGACGGTACGCGCGGCGTGGGAGATGTGACCTTTCAACAGCTTTGGCTCGCCAAACTCAGCTTTGAGGTCGTGAACGACGATCATTGCTTTCCCCGTTTACGCTGCAATTCAGCTGAACATAAGCTGTACGTTAGCGGACAGGGAGTGATGAAATTCGTCCATCACCTGTACAATTCTGTGCATACAGCGTGGCGCTCTCGGCCCGAAAGGCCGCTGAGATGCCTCCAGCGGAGAAGGCCGTTTTGGCCGCCGGGCTTGACCTCGGCCACTGGGGATGCGCCCGGCAATCAACTCGCGGCGGCGTTGCATCCAACTAACGCTTCTCGCGAGCCGGCCCGGCCTTCGATCACCGCCTGCTTGTCGCGGAACAGCCGGATCAGCGCATCCATCACTGCCCGCACGCGCGCCAGGGCCCGTACGTCGCGATGAACGAGCAACCATTGGTCGGACGCGACATTTTCCAGCACCGCTCCGATGCGTCGCAGCAGCGGATCGCCGTCCCCCAGATAACAAGGCAAGACCGCAAGCCCGACGCCTTTGCGCACCAGTTCGACGAGGGTCAGCCAGTTGTTTACCCGAACGGTTGGCCTCGCCTGCCCCAACACCTCAAGCATCCAGCCCTGCCCGGGCATGTAGGTGTGCGCGTCGTCGAAACCGCACCAGCACATCCTCCGCAGCACATCGCCGGCTGCGGCGTTGATCTCGACTTCGGCGCCGGCATATACGGCATGCGCCGCGCGCCCGAGGCGGCGGGTCACGAGACTGGCAAGGTCCGGCACCTCCGAGCGGATCAGCAGGTCGGCTTCTCGCCGTGACAGATTGGCCAGATTGTGGCTCTCCGCCAGCTCGAATTCGATAAATTGCAAATCCCGACGCAGCTCCGGTAGATGCCGCGCGATAAACGCGATGATTGCTTCGTCGGCGGATAGGCGGACCGATCCCCGAGCCGTATCGCCGAGCCGGGCACTGTGCCGGCCAATCGCCTCCGCTGCCTGTTCCATGGCTTGAGCATCCTCCAGCAGCGTCTCACCCGAGGCTGTGAGGGCAAAACGGTCCGGAAGGCGATCAAACAGGCGGGCGCCTACAGCATCTTCCAGTGCCTTGATCCGCCGCGTAACGGTTGGATGGCTAATGCCGAGCTGCCGCGCCGCGGCGGACGCCTTCCCGGTTCGTGCCAGAGCCAGGAAGAAACGGAGGTCATCCCAATTGGCGTCCACCGCGGTCCTCCTGCACAAAAATTTACATTCACCTATCGATTTTATCGGGAGCCAAACGTTCCTGTCCAACGTATCGTCAGCCGCGCTGATAAGCACCGCCAAAGCTGACGGAGCATCCGATTGTGGGCCGCAGGGCCGAGGAGGCTCCGGTAAACCCGTGGAGAAGTGGCGCTGAAATGTATTTCGATCGTCGACTCTGGGAACTGACGAAGGGGCTGCGCGGCCGGATCGCGCTGGCTGTGCTGCTCGGCCTCGCCGCCGCCGCTTTCGGCATCGCGCGTTTCACGCTTCTTGGCACGCTGCTCGCCCGCGTCTTCAAGGGTTCAGGCGTCGGCATCATCGCCGTGCTCGCGCTCGGGGTTGGCGGCGCGGTGTTGCTGCGCGCGTTTTTGGATCACGCCCGCACGATCATCGCGCATGAGAATGCCGGCCGCGTGCAAGAGACGTTGCGCGGCCGGCTTTACGACAAGCTTGCCGAACTGGGCCCGGCATGGTTTGCCGGCGAGCGCACCGGCGGCGTCATGCTGTCGTTAGTTGACGGCGTCGAGCAGTTGCAGAGCTTTTTCGGCCAATACCTGCCGCAGGTCGCGGTCGCAGCGCTGACGCCGCTGGCGATCTTCGCCTTTATCGTGTGGTGGGACGCGCCGGTGGCGACGGTGATGCTCGTCGCGGCGCTGGTCACGCTGGTCGCGCCGACCGCCTGGAACGGCATGGAGCACCACAAGGGCCGCGTCCGCCAGCAGGCGATGAAGGCGTTCGGCGCCGAGTTTCTCGACGCGGTGCAGGGATTGCCGACGCTGAAGGCGTTTGGCCAGAGCGCGGCTTACGGCCGGCGTTTGGCGGAAAAGGCCAAGCATCTGTCGGAGACGACGATGCAGGTGCTGGCGACCAGCGTCATGACGCGCGGCATCACCGATTGCGCCGTCGCGGTCGGCGCCGCCTCGGCGCTGATCCTCGGCGTCTGGCGTGTCAGCCATGGCCTGATGACGATCGAGGCGCTGCTCATCGTGCTGATGGCCGGCACCGAGGTGTTCCGGCCGCTGCGCGACCTGCGCACGGTGTTGCACCAGGGGATGGTCGGGCAGTCGGCCGCCGCCGGCATTCACGCGCTCCTCGCCGCCGAGCCGCCGGTGGCGGCTAGAGGGATCGGGGGCGTCACGCCCGCCAGCGGGCTGGCAGCCCGCGGTCCGATTTTAGCCGAGCGCTTCGCGCCGACGATCGAATTCGATGACGTGCATTTTGCCTATCCCGGCGGCCGGCGGCCGGCGCATGACCGGCTGTCGTTTCGTGTTGCGGCCGGCGAGAAGATCGGCATCGTCGGGCCCAGCGGCTCCGGCAAATCGTCGGTCGCGCGTCTGTTGTTGCGGCTGTTCGATCCGCAATCGGGCGCCGTTCGCATCGGCGGGCGGGATGTCAGCGCGCTCAACCCTGATGAGCTGCACCGCCAGATCGCGGTTGTCCACCAGGACACCTACCTGTTTCACGGCACGGTCGAGGACAATTTGCGCCTCGGCAAACCGGACGCATCGCAGGCCGAATTGGAACAGGCCGCGCGCGACGCCAATGCGCACGACTTCATCCGTCAGTTGCCGCAGGGCTACCAGACGATCATCGGCGAGCGCGGCGTCAACCTGTCGGGCGGCCA
>DATJUL010000119.1:0-3375 GCA_035502295.1 Allostellaceae bacterium
CCGGCCGCCGACGGCAAGCTGGAGCCGCAGGCGCTCAACGATACCAACCGCCTCGACCTTTACGTCTATGCCAACGAGGCGCGGCGCCAGGCGGTGCTGGTGGCGCGGTTCGACAATCTCGGCAAGGGTGCGTCTGGTGCCGCGGTGCAGAACATCGCGCTGATGCTCGGTCTCGCCGGCACAAACCGGCAATAACGCCGCTATCGCCGCGCTGCTGCGGCGGGCAGCGCGGCGCGGGCCTCGGCGATCGCGGCGAGTTGCTTGTCGATCAGGTCGCCGGGCACGGCGATCGGCAGAGCGGGTCCCGATTTTGCCGTGAAGACGACGGTGAGCCCTCGGCGATGCGCTTCCAGCAGCGGTTGCGGCAGATCGACGGCGAATTCCTCGGCGTAAGAGCAGCCATGGTCGCAGGCGATCTCATTCTTGCTGATCGCAACGAATTTGAGCGCCTGCCCCTCGCCGTCCTGCGCCGCCTCGTAGCCGCGCTCGGCGCCGGAGTAGCTGGCCTCGACGTAAAGCTGGGTCAGCCGTTCGCCGCTGCGCGTGTCGATCCAGCTGCGCAGGAGATCGTAGTTGGTGCCGGGTACGCCAAGAAACGGCGCGCCAAACTGCTGCCGCGGGCCGACCAGCGAGATGAACCGGCCACCCGCCTCGCTGCCGCGCGCCACCCGGTTCGGCAGCGGCGCGACCGGCGCCGCCTCGCCCGCGAACAAGCCGCAGCCGGCGAGCGCCATGAGCAGCAGCACCGGCGCCAAATGCCGACCGCTTCCCATCGCGCTCAGCCCGCCAACCCGGCGTTGTCTTCGCCCAGCTCGGGCGCCGGCTTTTGGAAGGCCGGCCGCTCGCCGTCGAACGACAGCGGCAGGCCAAGGAGCCGCAGATCGCTCCCCAGCCGCCGCTGGATCATGCCGAGCGCCGCGGTCTGCGGGTCGGCGACCACCTGGTCCAGCGTGTTGATCGGCCCGTTGGGGATGGCGGCCGCCTCCAGCCGTGCCGCCCAGTCGACGCAGGTGCGGGTCGCGAAGATGTCGGCGAGGATCGGGATCAGCGCGTGGCGATGCACGACGCGATCCTTGTTGCTGGCGAACCGCGGCTCTTCGGCCAGCGCCGGCCGGTCGAGCGCGGCGCACAGGCGGCGGAACAGATTGTCGTTGCCGGCTGCCACCATGATCCAACCGTCGGCGGCGGCGAAGGCCTGATACGGTACGATCATATCGACCCCCGAGCCGTGTCGCGCCGGAATATTGCCGTCGGCGAGAAAGGCCGCCAAGAGGATGCTCATCCAGCCGAGACCGGTTTCGTAGAGCGAGGTGTCGACGATGCCGCCCCGTCCGGTGCGGCCGCGCTCCTGCAGCGCGGCGAGAATGCCGATGACCGACCACATGCCGGCGCCGAGATCGACGATCGAGGCCGGGACGCGTACCGGCGGCCGCCCGTCCTCGCCGAGCAGGCTCATCAGCCCGCTGTAGGCCTGCATCATCGGGTCATAGCCGGGTTTGTCGCGCAAGGGTCCGACCGCGCCGAACGCGCCGACAGTGCAGAACACGAGGCTCGGCTTCGCGGCGGTCAATGCAGCCGCGCCGATTCCGTAGCGGTCAAGCGCGCCGAACTTCAGGTTGTGCAGCACGACATCGGCGCGCTCCAGGATCAGCGCCCGCAGCCGCGCCGCCGCTGCCGGATCGGCGAGGTCGATCGTGATGCCACGTTTGGCGCGGTTGACCGCATGGAAACAGGTGGCGGCGCCATCGGCAAAGGGTGGTCCCCAGCCGCGGCACGCATCGCCCCCTTGCGGGTTCTCGACCTTGATCACGTCGGCGCCCAGTTCGCCGAGGATCATGCCGGCATAGGGTGCGGCAATGCTGTGCCCGATCTCGACGACGCTGATACCGGAAAGCGGTTTGGTGCTGGACATTGCGTCACCACGCAGATGACCGAACGGCGGGCGCAGTCTGATCAACTCGGCCGGTCGGCGCAACGAGAGCCGCCGCCCGGTTCGGGCTTGCGCCGCTCGGCTGGACCGCTCTATAGATAGGTTAAGTGCGCGGGCGTGGCGAAACTGGTAGACGCAACGGACTTAGACAAAAGTTGAGTGCTCGCCGGGAAACCGTCGATGCAGAACTGCCCAAATTCGGGGAAACCTGTCAAATGGCAATCCCGAGCCAAGCCCGGAAACGGGAAGGTGTAGAGACTAGACGGGCAGCACCTAAAGCCGGTCGGCCAGGGTGAAGGGATAGTCCAGACCCCAAACTCTTCTTGCGAACGCTGGCGAGAACGAGGCGGCGAAAGCCGCAGCGGGTATGAAAATCCGTAGGGCCGCAAGGCCTGTGCCGGTTCGATTCCGGCCGCCCGCACCACATCCGCCGCCCAACGCCGCCGATTCCGGGCCGGCCCGCGGCAACGTGTAATTTGCCGCGCTTCGGTTTGCCGGCGCGCTGCGTTACGATGCGGCAGCGTCGCGGGATGATGGCCGGTGTCGAGCAGTGTCGAGCACAGCGTCGGGTTGGCCGGTCCGGGTCTTGGGCCGGGCGCCGCAGTGCCGCGCGCCGCATGCCGAGCGCCCGCCGGGTTCGCCGAGACCGCCGCGCCGGCGCCCAATTTCGCGGCGCTCGATCTCGGCACCAATAATTGCCGCCTGTTGATCGCCCGCCGCGCCGGGGCCGGCTTCCGTGTCGTCGATGCGTTTTCGCGCATCGTCCGGCTCGGCGAGGGCCTGGCAGCGAGCGGCCGCTTGTCGGACGCGGCAATGAACCGCGCGATCGACGCGCTGCGCGTCTGCGCCGACAAAATCGCGCATCGCGATGTCGGGGCCGGCCGCTATGTCGCCACCGAAGCTTGCCGGCGGGCCGGCAATTGCGCGCAGTTTCTCGCGCGCGTGCGCGACGACAGCGGGCTCGCGATCGAGATCATCTCGACCGCCGAGGAGGCGCGGCTCGTCGTGACCGGCTGCGCGCCGCTCCTCCATCCGCGCATCCCGTATGCGATCGTGTTCGACATCGGCGGCGGCTCGACCGAGATCGTGTGGCTGCGCCGCGAGCGGGTGCGCGGCGCCTATCCGCGGCTCGACATCCTCGGCTCGATCTCGCTGCCGTTCGGCGTCGTGACGTTTACCGAGCGGTTTGGCGGCGTCGAGGTGTCGCCAAAGGTCTATCGCGCGATGATCGCCGAGGCGGAGGCGGCGCTGGTGCCGTTCGAGAAAGCGCACGGCATCCGCCGCGAGGTGCGGGCGCGGCAGGTGCAGATGCTCGGCAGCTCCGGCACCGTGACGACGCTGGCCGGGATCAACCTGTCGCTGCCGCGCTACGTCCGAGCGCTGGTCGACGGCAGCATGCTGACCTTCGACCAGATCGACATCGTCTCGCGCCATCTGGCACGGCT
>DATJUL010000120.1:0-6757 GCA_035502295.1 Allostellaceae bacterium
GCGACGAGGATGCGCTCGGCGTTCATGCCGTCGAGGATGTAGCGAAAGCCGCTTCCTTCTTCGCCGATCAGGTTTTCCGCCGGCACCTTCAGGTTGTCGAAAAAGATTTCGTTGGTGTTGTGGTTGATCATCGCCTCGATCGGCCGGATTTCGAGCCCCTTGCCGAGGCTCTCGCGCAGATCGACGAGAAACACCGAAAGCCCGTCGGTGCGGCGCTTGACCTCGTCGAGCGGCGTCGTGCGCGCCAAGAGCAGCATCAGGTCGGAATTGCGGGCGCGCGAGGTGAACACTTTCTGGCCGCTGACGAGATAATGGTCGCCGTTGCCGGCGCGCACCGCGCGGGTCTTCAGCCTTGTCGTGTCTGAGCCGGTCGTCGGCTCGGTGACGCCGAACGCCTGGAGCCGCAGGTCGCCCGAGGCGATGCCCGGCAGATAGCGCTGTTTCTGTTCGGCGCTGCCATGCCGCAAGAGCGTCCCCATGATGTACATCTGGGCGTGGCCCTGGCTCGCGGTGCAACCGCTGGCGTTGATCTCTTCGAGGATCACGGCGGCAGCGCGCAATGGCAGGCCGGCGCCGCCGTATTCCTCGGGGATCAGCGAGGCGAGAAAGCCGCCTTTCGTGAGTTCCGCGATGAACTCGGTCGGATAGGCCTGCTCGGCCTCCAGCCCGCGCCAGTAGGCGCCGGGATATTTCTCGCAGATCCGCCGCACCGACTGGCGCAGCTCGGGGTAATCCTCTCCGAGCGCCAGCATGACCGGATCGTCGCCCGCGGCCTCGCGATGCGCCATCGCCCGCTCCCGTTGTGATGGCAGAATAATGCCGTCCGCCACTCTCGCCAATTCACCGCTGTTGTAAAGGGCGGCCGGGGTCGTTACATGTAACACCGCGAAGGGAGTAGGAGGCGAGCGATGTCACGATCGAGTGCCGCGGCAAACAATCGTGAGCGGGTCAGGGGCCATCGCGAGCGACTGCGCGAGCAGGGATTGCGTCCGATCCAGCTCTGGGTCCCGGATACACGCTCCCCGGATTTTGCCGCCGCGGCGCATCGCCAATCGGCGGCGGTCGCCGCCAGCCCGCATGAGGCGGATGACCAGGCGTTTATCGATGCAATCTCCGACCGGGCCGATTGAATGCGTCGCGGCGAGGTGTGGACCGCCGCCGGCGGGCCGGGCTATGCCGGAAAGCCGCGTCCGGTCGTCATTGTGCAGGACGATCGCTTCGATGCGACGGCATCCGTCACAGTATGCGGGTTCACCACCGACCCGAGCGATGCGCCGCTGTTCCGTCTGCCGATCGAGCCAACCGCGGAAAACGGTCTCGCCGTCCCGTCCCGGCTGATGGTAGACAAGATCACGACCGTCACGCGAGCGAACCTCGGCCGCTGCATCGGCCGCCTCGCCGATGCCGAATTGCTGCGGCTCAACCGCGCGATGGTCGTGTTCCTCGGGCTTGCCGGCGGGTAATATCGGGAGGCGCGGAGGCACTGATGACGATTTCCATCACTCAGCTCACACCGGTGTTTGCCGGCGAGGTGCACGGCATCGATTGCACCCGCCCGCTCGCTCCCGCGGCGGCGGCCGCGATCGAGGCCGGCATGGACACGTACGCCGTGCTGGTGTTCCGCGACCAGCCGGTCACGGACGAACAGCAGATCGCGTTTACCCGGCAGTTCGGCGAATTGGAGAACTACGCGACCGGCGGGCATATCCGGAAGCGCGAAGAGACACGGCTTGGGGCCACCGGCATCATCGATTTCTCGAACCTCGACAAGGACGGCAACATAATGTCGGCCGAGGACCGCGTGTGGTTTTTCAAGCTGGCCGACCGGCTGTGGCATTCCGACAGCTCGTTCCGCCCGGTGCCGGCGAAATATTCGCTGTTGTCGGGCCGGGTCGTGCCGAACTGGGGCGCCGACACCGAGTTTGCCGACATGCGCGCCGCTTACGACGCGCTCGACGCGCGCACGAAGGCGGAGGTCGAGGACCTCGTGTGCGAGCATTCGCTGATCTATTCGCGCGAAGCGATCGGCTTCACCGATCTCTCGCCCGACGAGGTTGCCGCGTTCCGTCCGGTGCGCCAGCCGCTTGTGCGCGTTCATCCGGCGACCGGCCGCAAGTCCTTGTTTTTGTCCTCGCATGCCGGCGCGATCGTCGGCTGGACCGTGCCCGAAGCCCGCATGTTCCTGCGCGACCTCGTCGAGCACGCGACGCAGCCCGAGTTCGTCTATCGCCACAAATGGCGGGTCGGCGACATCCTCATGTGGGACAACCGCACGACGATGCACCGCGCCCGCCGCTTCGACCGCGGCGAGGTGCGCGACGTGCGCCGCACGACCTTGGCCGGCGAAGCGGCGATCGCGGCACGCGCGGCATGAACGCTCTGTTGCCGGAGCGGGCGCGGGCGCTCGTTGATTTCTGGTTCGGCCCGCCGGACGATCCCGAACGCGAGCAGCACCGCGACGTGTGGTTCCACAGCACACCGGAACACGACGCCACGCTGCGGCAGCTGTTTCTGGCCGATTACGAACAGGCCGCCGCCGGCGCGCTCGTAGCCTGGGAGGAAACGGCGGAAGGCTCGCTGGCGCTCGTTCTGCTGCTCGATCAGATCCCGCGCAACATCTTCCGCGAGACGCCGCGCGCCTATGACGCCGATCCATTGGCGCGCGCCGTCGCCGACCGGGCGCTCGCGCGCGGCTTCGAGGTCGCGGTGCCGGCGGCCTGGCGGCTGTTTTTCTACATGCCGCTGCACCACAGCGAGAGCCTCGCCGACCAGCGCCGCGCCGAGGCATTGACCGCGCCGTCGCGCGCCGGCCGCGACCGCGGCGCCGACGGCGGCGAAAACCGCCGCTACGGCATGCCCTATCCCGAAGTCATCGCGCGGTTCGGCCGCTTCCCGCACAGAAACCGCATCCTCGGCCGTCCATCGACGCCCGACGAAGCCGCCTTTCTCGCCGAACTGGCGGCCCGCCGCAGCAAACGCGGCGCTTGACGCGGGCGGCGCGGCGGGGTGACGTGGCGCGTGCACAGGAGACACGCGTGCCGTTTTTCCGCATCTTTGCCGCCGCCGCGGGTCTGGCGCTGGCGATGACGATCGTCGCGGTCGGGATCTCGGTCGCCAATCGGTCGCTGGCGCGCGAGGCGGCGGAACGGCAGCACTTCATCAATCAGTCGATCATGTGGAGCGAGATCAACCTGCGGCTGGTCAATTCGCTGGCGGCCGCGGCGGCGCGCGACAACGACGCGCGCATCAAGACGCTGCTCGAAGAGCACGGCATCGCGCCGCGCGCTGCCACCGGCGGGGGGAACGCACCACCGGCCCCGACGGCGGCGCCGAAATGAGCCTTCGGGACCTTCGCGCCGGCGACGCCGGCGATCTGACGACCAGCATCGGGCTGTTGATCGCGGCCGTCATCGTGTTGTCCGGATTTCTGCTTTATCAGGCGATCGCCGACCGTTACGCGCTCTCGGCAACGATTGCCAACCAGGAAAGGCTCCTGCAGCAGGCGACGCGGATCAAGACGCAGCTGAACGGGTTGGCCGGCGCCACCGCCAAGCTCGCCAAAGAGGGCGACGCCGGCGCCAAGGAGATCATCGACGAGATGCAAAAGCGGGGGATCAGGATCGAGCCGTGACCAACGGCACGGCGGGAGAAGCGAATGCCGATCACCGACATCAGCGTCACCGATATCGCAGATTTTGCCGAAGGCCATGAATTCGGCGCGGCCGGGGCTTATCTGCGCATCAAGGGGGTAGCGCGCGGCGTGCTCGATCCGGCCGCGGCGGACAACGCCGGCGTCGTCGATCTCGACAACACGGCGCGGAACGCCGCCGGCCGCGTCGAATACGCGACCGATTTCGATATGCTGCGCCCGAAAGACCCGTCGCGCGGCAGCGGTGTCCTCGTCTATGACGTGACCAACCGCGGCAACAAACGCATCCTGCAGCGGCTCGACGATGCCGGCGGCGACCCGGCGCGCCTCAATGATCCGCAGACGAGGGAGGATGCCGGGCAGGGATTCGTCCTCGGGCGCGGTCATGCGCTCCTGTGGTCGGGCTGGGACCCCGGCGCACCGCGCGCCAATGGCGGGCTGGCCGGCGATTTCCCGGCGGTGCTGGACGCGGGTCGCGACGTAACCGGCCGCATTCGCGACGAATTCCACATCGGCACCCGCACGCCCGGCGACGGCAGCGTTCACCGCCTGCCCTACCCTGCCGCCTCGCTCAAACAGCCCGGCGCGCGGCTCGCCGTGCGCGACCGCGAGGGCGACCCGCGCCGCGACATCGCGCGCGACGAATGGGAATTCATCGACGAGCGGACGATCCGCCTGTTGCCCGCGGGCCGCAAATTCGAGCCGATCAAGATTTACGAAGTCTGGTACGAAGCGACCGGCGCACGGGTGCTCGGCATCGGCTTTGCCAGCGTGCGCGATCTCGTGTCGTTCTGCCGTCATGGCGCAACGAACATCGCCAACCCGCTCGCGGATATTCGCCACGCGCTCGCCTTCGGCGTGTCGCAGAGCGGACGCTTTCTGCGCCATTTCCTCGAACTCGGCATGAACCGCGACAGCGCCGGGCGGCCGGTCTTCGACGGCGTCATGACCCACGTCGCCGGCGCCGGCAAGGTGTTCGCCAACCACCGCTTCGGCATGCCCGGCCGCACCGCGACGGCGCACGAGGACCGGCGCTATCCCGAAAACTGGTTCCCGTTCGCGATGGCGGCGACGCGCGATCCGGTCAGCGGCCGTACGGACGGGCTCCTGCGGCCCGACCGGTGCGCGCCGAAGGTTATCGAAGTCAACAGTGCGACCGAATATTGGCAGAAGGGCGCTTCCCTGATCCACAGCGACCTCGGCTGGGGCGGCGATCTGTTCCCGCAGCGCGACAGCCGCGTCTATCTGGTCGCCGGCACGCAGCACGGCGGCCGCGCCGACAGCGAGCCCGGCCCGTGCGTCAACCCGCGCAACCCGCTCAACGCCGGCCCGGCGTTGCGGGCTCTGTTTGTCGCACTCGAGGAATGGGTGACGCACGGCATCGAGCCGCCGGCGAGCCGGGTGCCGGCGAGTTCGATGGGGACCGCGGTGCCGGCCGATACGATCCGCCTGCCGCGGGTTGCGGGCTTCGCGCACCCGCCGGGAGCCAACCGCATCACGTCGCCCGTCGATTGGATCGACCCGCCGGAAGCCGACCCGGAGCCCTCGTACGAAACCTGTGTCTCGGCCGTCGATGAGGACGGCAATGAGGTGGCCGGCATCCGCCTGCCGCCCGTTGCCGTGCCGCTCGCGACATATACCGGTTGGAACCTCTATCGGGCGCAACCGGACGCGCTCGCCGACCGCGACGGTTCGATGATCCCGTTTGCCCGCACCCGCGCCGAGCGCCGCGCCAACGACGACCCGCGCGACTCGCTCGAAGAGCGTTACGGCAGCCGGCGAGCCTATGTCGCGAAGGTCGAGGCGGCGGCAGCGGAACTCGTCGAAGAGCGGCTGCTGCTGCCCGACGACGCCGCGGCCTATGCCGCCGCGGCCGCGCGGTGCGAGGCGTTCTGAGCGGTCATCGCAAGGCTTGCATCCAGCTCCCCTCTCGGCGCAGCATCGCCGTCGCGGTGAATAGCTGCATGATAAAATAAGCGGAGGGGAAATGCCTGGGATGCGGTTCGCCCTGCGCGCCGCCGCGCTGGTTGCCGTCGGCCTGGCGCTGGGATCGAGCGCCGCCGGCGCGCAGTTGATGATTGTCGGCAACGACCAGAAGCCGCAACTTGACGCGCAGCGCAACATGGTCATGCACGGGCCGGGGCACGACACGCTGTCGATCCTCGACATCGCCAACCCGGCGATGCCGAAGATCGTCGCGACGATCCCGCTCGACAACACGGTGATCGGCCCGCCGGTCAATCTCGCGATCGCGCCGTCGCGCGACATCGCGCTCGTCGCCAATTCGATAAATGCCGTCAAAAAGGGCGATAAATTTGTGCCCGTCCCCGACGACCGGCTGTTCGTCATCGATCTGACGACGCATCCGCCCAAAGTCATCGAGACCCTGCATATCGGCAAGCAGCCCTCGGGCATGGCGATCGCGCCCGACGGCAAACTGGCGCTCGTCGCCAATCGCGCCGCCGGGACGCTGACCGTGCTGTCGATCGCCGGCAAGAGCGTCAAAGAGATCGGCACGGTGACGGTCGGCAAGCCGAGCGACTCGGTGTCGGCGGTTGCCATCGCGCCCGACGGCAAGCTGGCGCTGGCCGCCAAGGCCGCCGCCAACGAGGTCGCGCTGCTGACGATCGACGGCGACACCGTGACCTACACGAAGCGCGACCTGCCGACCGGCCTCTTTCCGTACAACGTCGTGATCAGCCCCGACGGGAAGATCGCGCTGACCGCCGACAACGGCAATCACGGCACGAGCGACGGCAATGCCAAGTCGATCGGCGTCATCGATCTCGCCGCCGACCCGCCGCGCGTCATCAATCACATCACGGTCGGCGATTCGCCGGAGGGCCTGGCAATCAGCCCGAAGGGCAACATTGCGGTGTCGGTCGAGGCGCAGGGTTCGAACAAGCCGACCTCGACCTGGTATTACCACAAGGGCGGCCAAGTCAGCGTGCTGAAGATCGACGGCACGAATGTCACGAAAATCGGCGAGGTCACGGTCGGCCAATTGCCGGAAGGCGTCGCCTTCAGCGCCGACGGCAGCCACATCTATATCGGCAACTTCCTCGATTCCGATCTGTCGATCCTGAAGGTGGACGGCGACCGCGTCAG
>DATJUL010000121.1:0-8829 GCA_035502295.1 Allostellaceae bacterium
CCGGGCTGCACGGCGCCGAGCGGCGCCGCGCCGACGGCAGTCTGGCGATGGCCGAGGAGAGCCCGGCAGCGCGCGACGCGGCGGCGGC
This sequence comes from Allostellaceae bacterium, assembly GCA_035502295.1. Lineage (GTDB taxonomy): Bacteria > Pseudomonadota > Alphaproteobacteria > ATCC43930 > CGMCC-115725 > DATARH01. Next base: position 89 of record DATJUL010000121.1, read on the forward strand.
GATCGACCGGGTGCGGCCGGCGCTGGCGGCGCTGGCGCGGCGGCTCGCCGGCCCCTGGCTGGAAGACAAGGAGCGCACGCTGGCGCTGCACTATCGCGCCGCGCCCGAGCGCGGTGATGAGATTCTCCGTGAGGCCGAACGGCTGGTTGAGCAGAGCGGCGGCGCGCTGCGTTTGATCGCCGGCAAGATGGTCGTCGAGGTGCAGCCGCGTCTTTACGGCAAAGATGGCGCCATCGCCGCGTACATGGCCGAGCTGCCGTTCCGCGGCCGCCGCCCTGTCTTCCTCGGTGACGACACGACCGATGAAGACGGGTTCGCCGAGGTCAACCGCCGCGGCGGATTGTCGGTTCGGGTCGGCGATCCGGCGGCACCGACGCTGGCCGAATTTGTGCTCCCTTCGGTCGATGCCGCTCGCGCCTGGCTGAGGAGCGGCGCCGACGCGTAGCCGCGGAACGTCGGCGGCGCCCCGCCGTTGCAATCTCGGGCAGCGCGTCGACAAGAAAGGGGGATAGGGCGATCAGCGACACCGACCGCGGAACGGCAATCATCGAGGCCGGCGATCCGGCCGGGGTCGCGGCGCCCGCCGCGCCGGCGGCCGCGCCGGCGAAGGCAGAGCGCCGGCTGGTCGTCGTGTCCAACCGGGTCGGTCCGATCGGCTCCGACAGGGCCGGCCAGGGCGGGCTCGTCGTAGCGTTGCGCGCCGCGCTCGAAGAGGCGGGCGGGTTGTGGTTCGGGTTCAGCGGCTCGATCAGCGAGCGGCCGAGCCCGGCGCCGGCGCTCAGCACCGTCGGCGAGGTCACGGCCGCGACGCTCGACCTGACCCGCCGCGATTTCGATGAATATTACATCGGCTACGCCAACCAGGTGCTGTGGCCGCTGTTTCATTACCGGCCGTCGCTGATCGGCTATTCGCGGCGCGACGCGGCGGGCTATGTTCGGGTCAACGAGACCTTCGCCCGTGCCCTCTTGCCGATGCTGCGGCCCAGCGATCTCGTCTGGGTGCACGATTATCATCTGATCCCGTTCGCCGCGGCGCTGCGCCGCCTCGGCTGGACCGGCCCGCTCGGGTTCTTTCTGCACACGCCGTTTCCGGCTGCCGAGCTCGTTCGCCTGCTGCCCAACCATGGCGACCTGATCGCCGGATTGTGCGCCTATGATCTGGTCGGGCTGCAGACGGCGAGCGACCTGCAAGGATTTCGCGATTTTCTGCTGCGCCGCGCCGGCGGCGAGGATTTGGGCCAGGGCGTGCTGCGCGGCTTCGGCCGCACGCTGCGCGCTGCGGTCTTTCCGATCGGCATCGATGTCGCCGGCATCGCCGGGCTGGCGGCGGCAAGCGAGGGGTCGCGGCAGACGCGGCGGCTGCGCGACAGCATGCGCGACCGCAGCCTGATCATCGGGGTCGACCGGCTTGACTATTCGAAAGGGTTGCCGGCGCGCTTTGCCGCCTACGCCCACATGATCGAGCATTATCCCGACATCCGCGGCCGCACCATCTTCCTGCAGATCGCGCCGCCGTCGCGCGCCGATGTGCCGGAATACCGCGAGATCCGCCGCACGCTCGAAGCGGCGACCGGCAACATCAACGGCCGCTATGCCGAATTCGACTGGACGCCCTTGCGCTATCTGAATAAAAGCTTCAACCACCGGGTGCTGACCGGCTTTTACCGGGCATCGCGCATCGGCCTTGTCACGCCGTTCCGCGACGGCATGAACCTGGTGGCCAAAGAATACGTCGCCTCGCAGTCGCCGGACGATCCGGGGGTGCTGGTGCTGTCGTGCTTCGCCGGTGCGGCCGATGAGCTGGCGGAAGCGATCATCGTCAATCCGCATGACCGTGAGGGGGTTGCGGAGGCCATCGTCAGGGGACTGGACATGCCGGCAGGCGAGCGCAGGGAGCGGTGGGCGGCGATGATGACGACGCTGCGCCGCAACGACATCGAGACTTGGCGCCGGCGCTTCGTCGCGGCGCTGACGGCGGTCGGAGGGACGCGATGAGCGAGGCGGCGGCGATCGATGCGGTGTCGCTGGTCGGCGATGTCGGCGCCACCAACGCCCGCTTCGGCCTCGTCTCGCCAAAGGGCGAGATCCTCCATTCGCGCACCTTTGCGTGCGCCGATTTTGCCGCGATCGGCGATGCGATCGAGGCGTATCTGGCCGAGCGCGGCGAGCGGCCGATGCCGCACAGCGGCGCGCTCGCGATCGCCGCGGCGATCGACGGCGACAGCGTCAGCATGACCAATCATCCGTGGAGCTTCTCGATCGCCGCGCTGCGCGACCGGCTCGGCTTTGTCCGGCTCATCGTGATCAACGACTTCACCGCCGCGGCGCTGGCGCTGCCGCGCCTGACACCGACCGACCGCATGGCCGTCGGCGGCGGCGCGCCGGTTGCCGGGCGGCCGATCGCGGTGCTGGGGCCGGGGTCGGGGCTCGGCGCGTCCGGGCTGGTGCCGGCGGGCGAGGCATGGATCGCGCTCGCCGGCGAAGGCGGCCATGCGACGATGGCGCCGGCCAACGATCGCGAGAACGCCGTGCTGGCGGCGATGCGGGCGCGGTTCGACCACGTCTCGGCCGAGCGCTGCCTGTCGGGGCCGGGCCTCGTCAATCTGTACAACGCGCTCGCCGAACTCGACGGCGTGCCGGCGGCATCCTATACCGCGGCGCAGGTCACCGACCCGGCGCTCGCCGCCGCCGACCCGCTGTGCCGCGAAGCGACGGCGATGTTCTGCGCGATGCTCGGCACGATCGCCGGCAATCTGGCGCTGACGCTGGGCGCGCAGGGCGGGGTTTACGTCGCCGGCGGCATCGTGCCGCGGCTCGGCGCGCGGTTCGCCGAGAGCGCCTTTCGCGAGCGCTTCGAAGCCAAAGGCCGGTTGCGTCCTTATCTGGCGGCGATCCCGACCTATGTTGTGACCCATCCTCTGACGGCGTTTCTCGGCTGCGCCGCCGCGCTCGCCGCCGCGAAAGCATAACTCAGCCGGACCATGCCGGCGGCACTGCGGCGGCCGGTTGCGGCGTTGCCTCGTGCGGTCCCCGGCCCGCGCGATCGACCCGGTGGCACGCAACCCAGTGGCCAGCCGCCACATCGCGCAATTCCGGCCGCTCGCTGCGGCAGCGCGGCTCGGCAAACGGACAGCGCGAGGCGAACCCGCACCCGGCGGGCGGGTCGATCGCGCTCGGCGGGTCGCCGGCCAGCCGCACTCGCGCCTCGCCGCGGGCCGCCGCGGCTCCCGGAACGGCGGACAGCAAGGCCCAGGTATAGGGGTGGAGCGGCCGGCGAAACAGCGCGGCTCGGTCGGTCAGCTCGACGATGCGGCCGAGATACATGACCGCGATGTCGTCGCACATATGTTGCACGACCCCGAGATCGTGCGAGATGAACAGGTAGGCGAGGCCGTATTCGCGCTGCAGACGCAGCAGGAGGTTGAGGATCTGGGCGCGGATCGCGACATCGAGCGCCGACACCGGTTCGTCGCAGACGATAAGGTCGGGCCGGGTCGCGATCGCCCGCGCGATGCCGATGCGCTGGCGCTGCCCGCCGGAGAACTGGTGCGGAAACAGACGCTGCTGCTCGGGCCGCAGGCCGACCGCGGCGAACAGTTCGGCAATGCGCCGGCTGCGTTCTCCGGGCGTCCCGACCGCCATCAGGTCGAGCGGCTCGCGCACGATCGCGCCGGCCGTCATCCGCGGGTTGAGCGACGAGAACGGGTCCTGAAAGATCATCTGAAAGCGTCGCCGCAACGGCCGCAGCGCCGCGGCGGAAAGCGGCACAAGATCGACGCCGTCGAGTTCGATATGGCCGGCGGTCGGGGCGACGAGGCGCATGACGGCAAGCGCGGTCGTCGTCTTGCCCGAGCCGCTCTCGCCGACGATGCCGAAGGTACGGCCGGGCATCATGGCAAAGCTGACGCCGTTCACGGCGCGCACGACGCGGGCCGGCGCCAGGGGATGGGGCCGGCGCAGCGGGAAATGCACCTTGAGGTCGCGCACCTGCAGCAGCGGGCGGTCGCTCATATCGCCGCCCCCGCTGCGCCGAGCCAACACGCCGCGCTATGCCCCGGCCCCGCCGCGATGTCGGGCGGCGCGGTGCGGCAGCGCGCCGTCGCCGCGACGCAGCGCGGCATGAAGGCGCATCCCTCGGGCCAGCGTCCCGGCGGCGGCACGAGGCCGGGAATCTCGGCCAGCAGCTGCCGTTCGCCGCCGGCTGCGCCCGGCTGCGGGATGCATGCGATCAGCGCCCGGCTGTAGGGATGCGCCGGCCGGTTCAGCACCGCGGCCGCGCCGCCCTCCTCGACGATCCGTCCGGCATACATGACGGCGACCCGGTCGGCCATTTCCCGGATCACCCCCATGTCATGCGTGATCAGCAGGATCGCGGCGCCGAAGCGTCGCTGGATGTCGCGCAGGAGATCGAGGATCTGGGCCTGCACCGTCACGTCGAGCGCGGTCGTCGGCTCGTCGGCGATCAGGATGCTGGGCCGGCAGGCCAGCGCCATCGCGATCATCGCGCGCTGCCGCATGCCGCCCGAGAGCTGGTGCGGATAGTCGCGGGCGCGGCCGGGCACGCCGACGAGCCGCAACATCTCCTCGGCGCGCGCCCTGGCGGCGCGGCGGCCCAGCCCCTCATGCGCCCGCAACGTCTCGGCAACCTGTTCGCCGACGCTGAACAGCGGGTTGAGCGCCGTCATCGGTTCCTGGAAGATCATGCCGATCTCGCCGCCGCGCACCTGCCGCAGCCGCGCGGCGCCGGCGCCGACCAGCTCCTCGCCGCGCAGGCGGATGCTGCCGGCGGTGATGACACCGCCGGGTTGCGGCAACAATCCAATGATCGCCAGCGCCGCCATCGTCTTGCCGCTGCCGCTTTCGCCGACCAGGCCGAGGGTTTCGCCGGCGTCGAGCCGCAGCGCCACATCGCGCAGCACGGCGACCGGACCGTGACGCGTCCGCAGCGACAGGCCAAGCCCCTCGACGGCGAGCAGCGGCGGGTTCATCGCTCGCGCAGGCGCGGGCTCAGCGCCTCGTTGAGCCCGTCGCCGATCAGGCTGATGCTGAGCACGGTCAGAAAAATCGCGATGCCGGGGATCGTCGCGGTCCACCACGCGTCGAGCATGTAGGCGCGGTTGTTGCCGATCATCAGGCCCCAGCTCATCACATTGGGATCGCCGAGGCCGAGAAAGCTGAGGCCGCTTTCAAACAGGATCGCAATGCCGACCGTCAATGTCGCCGACACGATCAGCGGCGGCAGCGCGTTGGGCAGGATCACGCGCCAGATCAGCCGGCGGCTGCGGGCGCCGATCGAGCGCGCCGCGAGGACATATTCGAGACCGCGGATGCGCAGGAACTCGCCGCGCGTCAGGCGCGCCGCCGCCGTCCAGCTGACGATGCCGATCGCGATCGCGATCGTCGCCAGCGACGGCGAGAACAGCGTGACGAGCGCCATCGCCATCAACAGCGGCGGCAGCACCTGGAAGAACTCGGTGACCCGCATCAGCGCCTGATCGATCCAGCCGCCGTAAAACCCGGCCAGCGCGCCGATCGTGATGCCGATCAGCATCGTCAGCGCGGCGGCGCTGCCGCCGACGACGAGGCTCGCGCGACCGCCGTTGACGATGCCGGCCAGGAGGTCGCGGCCGAGATAGTCGGTGCCGAAAGGCGCGCCGGCGCTGCCCGGCGGCAGCAGCGGCGCGCCGACGATCGCGAACGGGTCGACGCGGTAGACGGACGGCCCGATCACCGTCATCAGCACGATCGCCAGCAGCACCGCGAGGCCGGCGAGCGCCGCGCGGTTGCGGCGGAACATGCGCCACACCTCGGCGAGCGCGGCCGGCTCGGCGAATGGCGCAGGTTCGCCCGCATCTCCGGCGCGGATCGGTTCCGGCGACAACACGCTCATGCGCCGCTCCGGATGCGCGGATCGACCAGGCGATAGGCGAGGTCGGTCAGAATGTTGACGCCGATCACGATGAGCGCCGAGAACAGCAGGATGCCGAGGATCGTCGGCGAATCGCGACGCAGGATCGAATCGTAGGCGAGCCGGCCGAGGCCGGGCCAGTCGAACACCGTCTCGACCAGCACCGCGCCCGAGAAAATCTGGCTGAACTGCAGGCCGACCACGGTCACGAGCGGCAGCATCGCATTGCGCAGCGCATGCTTGTAGATGACGAGGCGCTCGGCGAGGCCTTTGGCGCGGGCGGTGCGGATGTAATCGGCGGTCAGCGCCTCCAGCATGCTGGCGCGCGCCAGCCGGCTGTACTGCGCGAGGTAGATGAGGCCGAGCGTCGTCGCCGGCAGCACGAGATGATAGGCGACATCGAGGCCGCTGCCCCACCAGCCGAGCCGGCCCAGTTCCGCGACGTTGCGCATTCCCTCGACCGGAAAGATCGGCACTGCCGACGCGAACAGCAGGATCAGCAGAATGCCGGTCCAAAACACCGGCGCCGAAAAGCCGACCAGCGACAACACCGTGATCACATGGCTGACCAGGCCGTTCGGCCGGCGTGCTGCGGCGACCCCGAGCAGCGTGCCGGCGATGACGGCGCCGACGATCGCGGTGCCGACCAGCAGCAGCGTCGCCGGCACGCGCTGCGCAATGAGACCGGCAACCGGCGCGTTGAAATAATAGGAGCGGCCGAGATCGCCGCGCGCGACATGCGCGATGTAGATCCACAGCTGGTCGGCGAAGCTCTGGTTCAGGTGATAGTCGGCGCGCAGCTGTGCCAGAATCTGCGCGTTGGCGCCGCCCATCTCGCCGGCGATGACCTGCGCCGGGTCGCCCGGCGCCAGATGGATCAGCGCGAAGTTGAACAGCACGACCGCGAACAGGAGGCCGGCGGCATGCGCCAGCCGGCGCAGGAGGAGGCTCAGCAGCGCCACGAGGGCGGCCCGGACCGCCGGGATCGCGCCACTTTCCGCGCCGGTCTCACGCCGGTTTCTTCTGCCAATAGAGTTCGTCCATCGCCGACATGCTGCCCCAGATCGATGTCGGGATGTTTGCCAGGCCCTTGTCGTAGATCGTGTAATAGGGGACGACGTTGACGTAGGCGATCGGCGCATCGTCCACGACGATCTTCTGGAATTCGACGTATTGCGCCTTGCGCTTCGCGGGATCGATCTCGGTCGCCGCGGTCTCCAGCAGCTTGTCCACCATCGGATTGCGGTAGTTCTGGGTATTCGACCAGATGACGCCCTTGCGGATGTTGCTCGACAGATAGGTACGATCGACGCCGATTACCGGATCGCCCCAGTTGAACACGACATCCATGCTCATGTCGAAATCCCACGAGCTGACACGCTGCGCCCAGGTCGGGAAATCGGGGGCGGCGCGCACATCGACGGCGATGCCGATCTTTTTCAGCTGCGGCTTCAGATACTGCGCGACGCCCTGCTGCATGACCGAGGGGCCGGGAATGTAGTCGACGGTCAACGCAAACCGCGTGCCGTCGGCGCCGCGCTTCAGCCCGGCCGCGTCGAGCAGCGCATTCGCCTTCTTCAGATCGACGGCGTAATGGTTGACGTCGGCGGTATAGAACGGGCTGTCGGGGGCGATCGGGCCGATGGCGGCGCGCGCCTTGCCGAGCAGCAGGCTGTTGATGATGAAATTGCGGTCGAGCGCGTAAGCGATCGCCTGCCGCACCCGCTTGTCGTCGAGCGGCTTCTTCAGCAGGTTGAATTCGAGCCAGTTGATCGGGCCGATGCCGGCATAGCCCTGGTCGGTGACGGCAAGGCTCGGCTCCTTGCTCAGCCGTGCGATGTCGCGCGGCTCGCTGGCGAAGAAATTGACGTGCGTCTGGTGCTGCTGCATGCCGATCACCAGCGCCGTCGCATCGTTGATGATCTGCAGGATCATGCGGTCGAGATAGGGCCGGCCGGGGATGAAATATTTGTCGAACCGCTCCAGCGTGATGTGGTTGCCGGGGACGAATTCGACGAGTTTGAACGGGCCGCAGCCGATCGGCTTGCTGTTTTTCGGGTTGATCTTGAGATCGGTGCCGTCGTCGAAATAATGCTTCGGCAGGATCGGACACAGCGCCGGCGACAGCGCCAGCAGGATCGCCGGATGGCGGTGCGCAAGGCGAATGATCGCGGTATGCGGGTCGGGCGTCTCGACGCGCTCGACCGGCGCGAACATGTCCTTGAACGGATGGTCCTTCTTGATCGCCAGGATCGAATAGGCGACATCCGCCGAGGTGACCGGATGGCCGTCGTGGAAGACCGCGTCGTCGACCAGATCGAGCGTGACGGAGAGCCCGTCCGGCGCGACGCTCCAGCTCTTGGCGAGATAGGGGTGCGGCTTCCACAGGGCGTCGTAGCGCAACGGACTGGCGAAAATCTGGGTGCCGGGGACGGCCGTCGCGACGCCGGACTGCACCGCCGGGTTGAGGTGGCGCGGCGTACCGACGCCGAACGCGACGATGACGGTGCCGCCGCGCTGACCGGCCGTCGGCGCCGCGGCGCGCGCGAGTTCCGGCGCCAGCGCCAGCGCCGATGACAGGGCGATAAACTCGCGGCGGGAAAATTCAGCCATCGCGCAGCTCCCGTTGTTACGACGAACTATCGCCCATCGCGCGCCGGCGCAAAACGGACTTATGATCGCAGCATGGCGGGCGATAGGCGGCGATGATCCCGGTAAACGTCATCGGCGGTTTTCTCGGCGCCGGCAAGACGACGCTCGTCAACCATCTGCTGCGCAGCGCGGGCGAGCGCTATGCCGTGCTGGTCAACGATTTCGGCCCGATCAACATCGA